>JACPDC010000044.1 GCA_016184235.1 Deltaproteobacteria bacterium
TTCGAGTCCTACCTCCTCAGCCACGGTCCCATCGTCTAGCGGTTAGGACACCGGCCTCTCACGTCGGTAACACGGGTTCGATTCCCGTTGGGACCACCAAACATATCAGTTACCTGGCTTCCTTCGTTTTTCGTGCGGTTCGGTTTTGGGTCGGTAATCATCTTCCCCAGATGTCACTAAAAGCACCCTAAAATACCCCCGAAAAGTGAGATGGGCTCGTCACCCCCTTGACTGAGTGATTTTTCCCTCCCCAATTCAGGGATTTACCTGATTGTCATTCTTCACCCTGCAGCTTAGATGGTGGAGAAGGACTGGAGCGGCCAATACCGGGCCGAGGATGGCAAACAGCGGCGCCTCAGAAAGAGGAGAGAAATCGCTGCCGCCAGGAGGAAGCCATGAATAGAAAGATTTTACTCGAAGATACACCGCCTGCCGGCGATTCGGGCAGTCAAGTGTTAATCGCGCTCGTCATCGCCACGGTGGTGTGGTTGGTGGGGGCCACGGCCCTTCACGTGGCTTTCTCCGCGCTGTGATGCTCTTGATTACGGCCTTAGGGATCTTCGTGGCCTGCGTCTTTATTTGGGTCTTCGGATCCGTCGCGAGCGAAATGGATTCCCGGAAACCTGACGTCCGTTAAGCGAAGATCGGGCGTAACCGAGGAGGAAACCATGCAAGGGACATTCGCGCAAATCAGCCTGACCGATGTTCTTCAGCTGTGTATCCTGGCAAAGAAGTCCGGATTCCTCAAGCTCTCTCAGGGGAAGGAGACCGTGGAAATCTATTTCGCCAAAGGGGATGCCGTCCACGCGACCTGTCCCTTCGGCGACGGGGAGAAGGCATTCTTCTATCCTCTGACTTGGACGGAAGGCAGCTTCGTTCTGCTGAAGGATTCTCCGCCCTCTTCGCAGACGATCAGCAGATCGTCCGCGGAACTCCTCTCCGAGTTGATGACCGTGTCCCAGGAGTGGGAACAAATCAGGGAAGTGATTCCCAGCGAGAACTCGGTTTTTCGGATTGCCGAAGGAGACAATCACCGCTCGGATCCCATAACCATTTCCGCGGAGCAATGGAGGATTCTCGCCCGGATCAACGGCGCCCGCGGCGTGAAGTCCATCGCGGAAGCCGTCCGCCTGCCGTACTTCGAGACCGCCAAGACTATATACGGTTTCCATCGAGAGGGACTTGTAGAGCCGGTACCCGGTCTCGCCAAAGCCGGCCCGGAAGTGGCGCCGAAAGCGGTACCGGACGCCGTTCCGCCGGGATTTTTCGACCGTATAGTCCATGGCCTCGCCGAGGTCTCCGGACCTATCGCCTCCGTGGTCGTCAGCGACCAGATCGCCGCTCTCGGGGGCAAAGCGGAGGCCTTCCCAAAGAGCCGGCTTGTTGAGCTCATCGAGTCCGTCAGCCAGCAGATCCCCGACAAGAGACTGAAGGCCCGGTTTCAGCAGAAGATGACCGAAGAGCTCCGCGCCCTGAAGATGCCTTGAGTCTCGGCTGAGCGAAGAAACTGAATGACCGTGGATCCGTCCTCCCCCAAAAACGGCAAGCTGCTCCTTTCCTTCGTGTCGCGCTGGCAGGAGAGCCTCAAGTGGCGGATCGCGTGCGCCTACGGCGGCGTGATCATGGTCCTCGGCCTTGTCGTCATAGGCGTCGCGTATCAGTCCATGAGCCAGGCGCTGCGCTCGCGATTTGATCAACAAGACTACGCGACCGCAACCAACTTAAGCGACGTCGCAGCCGGGTACATGGCCGTGCAACAGAATTTCGGATTGCACGCCTATGTCACAAAGTACGCGCGCCTCGATGGAGTAGCGTATGCGTTTATCGAAGATCGTGCGGGGGAGGTTGTAGCCCACAGCCTGAGATCTTTCCCCGTGGAGCTTGTGCAAACCCTGTCTCCCGGCGAGCGGCGGCAGACCGGACGTGTGGCGCTCCAATATCAAGGACAGTCGGTTTACGAAACCCGCGTGCCGATTCTTGAAGGGCAGCTGGGGGTCGTGCATCTGGGGGTCTGGGCGGAGTTTGCGGAACGGGAGATCAGGCGGGTGATTGTTCCTGTGATCGCGCTCATCGCCACGATCACCTTTGCCGGCGTTGTTCTTTCTCTCTTTCTCGCCCACAGGATCGTGCGACCCATCCGTGAACTGACAGATGCCGCGGGCAAAATCAGCACTGGCGACTTGGAGACGCCCATCGCGCTGCACTTCCGCGACGAGGTCGGCGAACTGGCCCGTTCCCTCGAGCGGATGCGGACCAGCTTGAAAACCGCGATCTGGCGTTTGAGTCGCGCCGGCTAGGCCCGGGAATTTAGGAGGAAAAAATGAACAGCAAACGGAAAAGACGTGGAATCCGGGATCTCCTGCTGCCGCGGGTTTTGCTTGGCGTCGCTCTGTCGCTCTTGCCTGCGGCCGCCGCCGCGGCCGAGAAGGCCGCCCTGCGCCCTCTGGAGAAAATCAACATCGCTTACAGTTCCATATCGGCCAACATGGCTCCGCTATGGGCCGCCTATGAAGGGCGCTTTTTCCAAAAATACGGCTTGGATGTCCAGTTGATATTTGTCGAAGGGGGACCGAGGGCGATACAGACTCTCATCTCCGGCGACGTAACGATGGCCCAGGTAGCCGGCTCCGCCGTTTTGCAGGCCAATCTGCGCGGCTCGGACGTGGTGATGATCGGCGGCGTGCTCAACACCTTTGACTATCAGTTTATCGTCGATAAAGCGATTACGAGACCCGACCAGTTGAAGGGAAAGATAGTGGCGGTCAGCCGATTCGGCTCCTCCTCGGATTTTGCCACCCGCTACGCCCTCGAGAAGTTCAACCTTGACCCAACTAGAGACGTGACGATCCTTCAGATCGGGAGTCAGCCCGCTCGCTTCGCGGCCTTGGAGGCGGGAAAGATCCAAGGAGTGATGATCGCCGTCCCCCTGACTCTCAAAGCCAAAAAGATGGGTTTTCGCGTTCTAGCCGATCTTCAGATGCTCGGACTTGAGTATCAGCACACCGGCCTGGCGGTCAGTCGGGCATTGATCCGATCAAGGCCGGAGCTCGCGCGCACCGTGATGAAGGCCTACGTCGAGGGGATTCACTATTACAAGAGCCGGCGCAAGCCGGCGCTGGCCATTCTGCAGAAGTACCTTAAGAGCGACGATGCGGAAGGCCTGGCGGAGGCCTACGAAGCCATAGGACTCAACTTGATCCCGGAGACGCCTTATCCAACCCTTAAGGGGATCGGGATGATGCTCCAGGAGCTGGCCGAGAAGGAACCCAAGGCGCGGTCCGCGCGGCCTGAGCAATTCGTGGACATGAGCCTCGTCCAAGAGCTCGATAGTTCCGGCTTCATTAGCCGCCTGTACAAAAGCGCGCCGCCATCAGCGGGGGGCGAGGAGCGCTCCATCCGCGCGGCAGCAGCTGTAATAAAGGAGAGCGTGCCGGTCTCGGCGCCCGCAGCGGCGGCGCAGAAAACGGCCAAATGGACGCCTGTGATTGTGAAGGCCGAGCCGACGCCCGCCATTGCGGAAGGGCAGGAATATAGAGTGAAAGCGGGCGACACCCTCAGCCGGCTGGCGGAGCGGTTTTACGGCGCGCAGTGGAAATGGGGAAAAATCTATGCCTCCAACACGCAGACAATAAAAAATCCCCACTATATCTACATCGGCCAGAAGATTGTGATTCCTCCGGACGAAGAGAGGGGGACTTAATTAGGAAACAAATAGCGAGGAGTGGAGTTCGAAGCTTTTTGGCTGGATCTATGGCGGGTCAGATTGGCAGGATCTGAAATGAGTTAAAAAGGACCGGGTTATCAAAAAATGACACTTTTCCGGCGATTTGTGGTCGGGGTGACATGATTTGGCAACATTTCAGTTTCTTCCGCTTCTTCTATCAGGCTGTGTCAGGCCGCCGTCGGGTCTCGATCAAGCGAATTTCTTAACAAGAGGTAAAGTCGTATTTACGCCAATGATGTGAAGACTCTGTTTGAGCGCTGTCATAATTTCTTGAACTTGCTGCGAGTGGGACGACCGCCGGTGATTGAACCGCCATATGTATTCTGCGAGATAAAGGGGTAAACGCTCCCGGCGTATGCCTCCCTTCCCCGCCAACTGCCTCTTCAGGTAGCCCCAAAAGCCCCTCAACCTGTTGATCTGGCTTTCCTCATGGGGAATCTCTGCGATTGCCTGATGCTCCGCCAAAGAGGGCTGACGGCTCTCCCGCGCGGTCTGGACACTGCCCTCCTTAGGATCTGAATTCATAGCAGAATCCAGTCGAGCCGGCTTCGGGATCAGCGGCAGCAGGCTTTCTGCCGCTGCATCCGAAACGGCCTCGATCCGCACACTGCCGTTGTCCCAGACAATGGCAAAGCTGCGGCTCTCAAGACCATTACCGCGTTCTCTTCTCTCCCGGTGCGCGCCCAAGTAAATCGCATTGAACTGAACCTCTTTTTGGAAACCCGGCGAGACATCGCAGGCCATGGCCTGACGCACATACGTCAAGGCGCGCAGAACGCGTTGACGGTGCAAGCCGGTTTCCTGGGCAATCACAGCGCTGCTTACGCCGCGCACAAACCACCCCAGCAGCGTTCTCCATTGCTGGGAGCTCAGATATAGCGGCAGCCGAGCGGGCCGCCACTCGTACCGGCACCGGGCGCACCGGCGCCTTTCCCTGCGGACAATCCAATACTTAGGGCTCCCGCATCGCAAACATTTCAGTCGTCGTGCCATACCGCGACGCTACCCGCTCGGGTGGTGCAAATACGACTTTAGCGGATGGTCCTGGGGTGATTTTCACGCAGAATTCTTGCCTGGAAGCGCGCAAAAGTTTTTCTTGGCACTTCGGTTGCTCTTCGGGAAAGGCAAGATTTCAGCGGAATACCCCTTCTCGATCCAAAATCTCGACAGAGGTTCAAGGCTCTCGAAGAACAGAATGGTCTTCCGCTAACAAGGAGGACCGCAATGTTTTTTCAACCCTTTTCTGTTGTCCGTGGCACTCTCGCTAGCCTTATCATTGCTTTGGTTGCCACTACTGCCTTATTTTTCTCAGCGCCCCCGGCATTGGCCGAGCCTATCCAGCCTCAGGTATATTTGGACACGACCTATATTGCGCCTGCAGGGCAGACGATCTCTGTT
>JACPDC010000045.1 GCA_016184235.1 Deltaproteobacteria bacterium
AGGAGAAACTCCATGACCGCCCGCCGCGCCTCCAGCACCTTGGGGCTCTGGCTCTTCACCGCCATCCCTTCGCTCACCTGCGTGTTGCAGGCGATCTGCAGCTTGGGCATCTTCTCGATCTCGACCAGACACATGCGGCAGTTCCCGGCGATCGGGAGCTTCGGATGGTAGCAGTAGTGGGGGATCGCGATGCCGACCTCGGCAGCCGCCTCGATGACGGTCTTACCCTTGACCGTCGCGATCTCCCGCCCGTCGATGGTTAGTTTTACTAGATCCATGCCTTAAAGTAGTTCAAGTCGTTCAAGCCGTTTAAATCGTTCAAGCGGAAACAACGCACTTCTTTTGCGCTATGTGTGCCTCGAACTCGTCCCGGTACTTCTTGATGAATGCGGCTGCGGGCCACGCCGCGGCGTCGCCGAAGGGACAAATCGTATTTCCCGTGATATTGCCGCTGATGCTGAGGATCAGATCCAGATCCCCCGGTTGTCCCTGCCCGTTCTCGATCCGCCAAAAGATCTTCTCCATCCAGTGGCAGCCTTCGCGGCACGGGGTGCACTGCCCGCACGACTCGTGCGCGTAGAAGCGCGCGACGTTCCAGGCCGCCTTGACCATGCAGGTCGACTCGTCCATCACGACGACGCCTCCGGAACCGAGCAGCGTGCCGGCCGCCTGCAGCGATTCATAATCCATGCGCACGCCTTCGATCTCGTCGCCGCGCAGCACCGGCATGGAAACACCCCCCGGGATGACCCCTTTCAGCCGTCGACCGTTCGGGACCCCGCCGCAATCCACTTCCAAAAACTGCCTCAACGGGTAGCCCATTTCGAGCTCATAGACGCCGGGCTTGCGGATGTGGCCGCTGACGCTGAAGAGCTTGGTCCCTTTGCTCTTCTCCGTTCCTATGGCCGCGTACTTCGCCGCGCCGTGATCGACAATCCACGGCAGCGCCGCCAGGGTCTCGACATTGTTCACCACGGTCGGGCAGCCGAAGAGCCCGTGCGTCGCCGGAAAGGGCGGCTTCACTTTGGGCCAGCCCCTGCCGCCCTCGAGAGAGGAGAGCAGGCCGGTCTCCTCGCCGCAGATGTAGGCGCCGGCGCCGCGGTGCAGGATAAGGTCGAGGCCGTAACCGGATCCGAGGATATTCTTTCCCAGGTAGCCTGCCTGAGCCGCCTCATCGATCGCCCTTTGCAGGACCTTCGCGCCGAAGGCGAGCTCGCCCCGGATGTAGATAAACGCCGTGTGAGACCGGATCGCGTAGGCGGCGAGAATCGTCCCTTCGATGACGGCATGCGGATCCCTCTCGATCAGCAGCCGATCCTTGAAGGTGCCCGGCTCGCTCTCGTCGGCGTTGCAGATAACATATTTCGGCTTGGGGCTGTCCTTGGGCACGAACCCCCACTTCATTCCGGTCGGAAAGCCCGCGCCGCCCCGGCCGCGAAGCCCCGACGCCTTGATCTCCTCTATCAACTGCTCGGGAAAGATCCCGCCCACGACCTTTTCCCACGCCCGATAGCCGCCGCGCGATTTATAAACCGCCAGCGTGTGGGAGTCCTTCACGTCCGTATTGCGGAGCAGGATCTTTTCCATAACAAATCAGGCGTGAGGCGTGAGGCGGAAGGCGTGAGTTAATTGAAGAGGGACTGTTGCCTGTTGCCTACCGCCTGTCGCCTTCATTTTAAGCTCCGTAGTATCTCCTCGATCTTTTCCTTGGAGAGATTCTCGTAGTAATCGTCGTTGATCTGCATCATCGGGCCTGTGCCGCATGAGGCGAGGCACTCCACTTCCGACAGCGTGAACCTGCCGTCCGGCGTAGTCTCCCCCGTCCGAATCCCGAGCTTTGCCTTGAGCAGCTCCGTGATCTTCTCCGCTCCGGCAAGCGCGCACGAAAGAGTGCGGCAGACCTGGATGTGGTGCTTCCCGATCGGCTTCATGTTGAGCATCGTGTAGAAAGTGACCACGCCGTAGACCCGCGCCGGGGAGAGCCCCATCAGCTTGGCGACGTACTCGATCGCCTCCGAGCCCAGATACCCGAATTCCCCTTGCGCCAGGTAGAGCACCGGGAGCATCGCCGCCTCTTTCTTGGGATAGCGGCCGACGGTCTCCTCGAATCTCTTCAATGTCTCCGGTGAGAATTCCACAGCCATCTCTGTCAGCACCGTGTTTCGGGACCCTTTGAACGATTTGAACGGTTCGAACGGTTTGAACTGTTCAAGTCGTTTAAGCCGTTCAAGCTGTCAGCTTCCAACACTCGGCCCTCATTGCTGACTGCTGTCGCTACCGGTCACACTCGCCGCCGATCATATTGATCATGCCGAAAGTCGGAATGATGTCCGCCACCATGGCGCCCCGGATCATCTCGTGGAAGGCCGACATGGCGATAAAACAGGGCGGCCGCACCCGCACGCGGTAGGGCCTGCCCCCCCCGTCGCTTACGATGTAAAAGCCCAGCTCCCCGTTGCCCCCTTCCACGGGAAGGTAGACCTCTCCCGCGGGCACGTGGATCCCCTCCATGATAATCTTGAAATGGTGCATCAGCCCTTCGATGCTGTTGTAGACCTTTTCCTTCTCCGGCAGAACCACGCGCGGATCGTCCAAGAGCACCGGTCCCACGGGCATCTTCTCGAGGGCCTGCTCGACAATCCGCATGCTCTGCCCGATCTCCAGCATGCGGCAGATGAAGCGGTCGTAGTTGTCTCCCCTGGCTCCGAGCGGGACTTCGAAATCGAGCTGGCCGTAAACCAGATAGGGCTGGGCCTTGCGCACGTCGTAGGAGACTCCGGTGGAGCGCAGGACGGGCCCGGTGAGCCCGTAGGACAGCGCCAGCTCCCGCGAGATCGCTCCGGTGCCGGACATGCGGTCGATAAAGATCCGGTTGCGGGAGAGAAGCCGCTCGCAGTCCGCGATCAGCCTTCTGGTTTTCTCAAACGCCTTTGCGACCTGCTCGCCGAAGTCCTCGGGAAGATCGTGCTTGACGCCGCCGATGCGGGTGTAAGAAATCGTCAGCCGCGCTCCGGTCACCGCCTCGATGATCCGCATAAGGAGCTCGCGCGCCTCGACCAGATAGAAGCCCACGGTGATCGCCCCGAGCTCCGAGGCGGCCATGCCGCAGCAGGTCAAATGGTCGGTAATGCGCGACAGCTCGCTCATGATGACCCGGATAAATTGACAGCGCGGCGGGGTCTCCACTCCCAGGAGCTTCTCCACCGCCAGCGCGTAGCCGACGTTGTTGATCAGGGGAGAGACATAATTGAGACGGTCCGTGTAGGGGATCACCTGCGTCCAGGTCGCCTGCTCGCACATCTTGGCGAAGCCGCGGTGCAGGAAGCCCACCGCCACGTCGCACTCGAGGACCTTCTCTCCCTCCAGTTTGAGATCGAACTTGATAGTCCCATGGGTCGCAGGATGGGAGGGGCCCATCTGCAGGTCCATGGTCTCCACCGGAAGCTCTTTGAGATCAGCTTTCATAGCCGGCACGGGCGGGGCATCAGCGCTTGGCCGTCAATTTCTGCTGCAACTGCAAAAGCTTATTGTCGGATCTTTGATCGACGAATGTCCCCGCCAGCTCCCGCTCCGGCACCAGCGGCTGGCGCTGGTTGACCGGATAATCCTTGCGCAGGGGATGGCCCTCGAATTCTTCGTAGAGCAGGACTCTGCGGAGATCCGGATGGCCGCGGAAGCGGATGCCGAACATGTCCCAGACCTCGCGCTCCAGCCAGTTGGCCCCCTTCCACAACGGGACGAGCGAATCGACCGCCGGATCCTCTTGCGGCACCGGAACTTTGACTCTCAGGCGATGGCCGGCCTTGAGCGAATAGAGGTGATAGACCACCTCGAAGCGCGGCGACTTCTTTCCCAGATAATCCACGGCGGTGATATCCGTCAGAAAACTCAAATCGATCTGCGGGTCCTCTTTGAGGAAGCGAAATATCTCTCTGAGTTCCTCCCGCGCGACGACGATCGTGTCGTCGCCGCGGAAGGCATGAGAGTCGAGGATCTTGCCGCCGAGCCGCGCGCGCAGGTACGAGATATTTGGGCTATCTTCCATTCCCCGCTAATCCCACTCCAGAGCCCCTTTCTTCCACACGTAGACGAAGCCGACGACAAGTATGGCGAGGAAAATCCCCATCTCCACAAGGCCGAAAACGCCGAGGCGGCGAAACAGGATCGCCCAGGGGTAGAGGAAGACCACTTCGATATCGAAGATCAAAAAAAGCATGGCGACGAGGTAAAATTTTACCGAGAAGCGCACGCGCGCGTCCCCTCGGGGCGGGTTGCCCGATTCAAAGGGCTCTTCTTTGGCGGGGTTGGTTTTTTTCGGGCCGATTCCTTGAGCGATGCAGAGCAGGGAGACGACCACGACCCCGGCGAAGAAAAACATGACTACGACCGGAAAGAAGGGGTGAGCCATAAAGTCTCCCATTAAAAAAAACCATACCCCCCAATGGAGAGGTACGGAGGAATCACTCTGAGGCTGGCAGCAATCTTGAGATTTTCTCTATTGGAAAAAGGGCAGGAAGTCAAGGTAACAGACAGACCACCTTCCCGATCTCTCAACTCCGGTCGTACCTTCCGTGCAAAATAAAAAGGGGGCTTGGAAAGCCCCCTTTTTTTCGAATCGCACAAAGCGATTCTAGTACTCGTCCCCGTGCGGCATCGCCGGCATCTCTTTTTTCTTCTCCGGCTTATCCGCTATCACCGCCTCTGTGGTGATCATCAACCCTGCAACCGAGGCTGCGTTTTGCAGGGCACAGCGCACCACTTTGGTGGGATCGACGATGCCGGCCTTCACCAGATCTTCGAACTCCTCGGCAGCCGCATTGAAGCCGTAGGCCCCTTTGCCGTTCTTGATCTTATCTAGAACCACCGAGCCTTCGACGCCGGCGTTATGGGCGATCCAGCGCGCCGGCTCTTCGAGCGCCTTTTGAACAATCCGTACTCCCACCCTCTCGTCATCAGAAACCCGCAGGTTGTTCAGCGTAGCCGAAGCGCGGATCAGCGCCACCCCGCCGCCCGGCACGATACCCTCTTCCACCGCGGCGCGGGTGGCATGCAGGGCGTCCTCGACGCGGGCCTTCTTTTCCTTCATCTCGACCTCGGTGGCGGCTCCCACCTTGA
>JACPDC010000046.1 GCA_016184235.1 Deltaproteobacteria bacterium
TTCACATGCATGCAATTATTCTCTCAGGAAAGGGGACAAAAGCCAAGACGCTGCCTTTTTCGGCAACGAAAACAATTCCGCCAAAGGCGCGGGATGGAGGGGGCAGGAGTCGTTCGGCTCCTCGCCTTCGAGAAAGGCCTCCCGCAGGACCTGCGGACATCTGGGCGTGGCCCGGGCTCCGCTTACCGGATCGATGTCGATCATCTTGACACCCGGCGGGGGAATGAAATCGCTGACCGGCATGCCGGCCGTGGCCCGCTTCATAAATTCGGTCCATATCGGAAGCGCCGCCTGGGCTCCCGACAAGCCGAGCTTGCTCTGATTATCAAACCCGACCCACACAACCGCCAGGAGGTCGGGGGTGTAGCCTACGAACCAGGCATCCTTGAGATCGTTGGTAGTCCCGGTCTTTCCCGCCGCCGGTCTATCGAAACCTTGAGCCCGCGCCCCGGCCCCGGTCCCGCGGTCCATAACCCCCTTCATTAAATAGTTGATCATGAAGGCCTGCTGGGGACTGATCGCCTTTTCCACGAGGACGTCTCTCTTCTCCAGGACTCGCTCCCCGTGATCCACGACCTGTTTGACGGCCAGGGCCTGCGTGCGTACCCCGGTGTTGGCGAGCGTCGAGAAGGCCCTGCCCAGCTCCAGCGGCGTAACTTCCACCCCGCCCAAAACCATCGAGGGCAGCGCGGGGAGGGAGGTCTCGATGCCGAGACGCGAGGCGATCTCGCGGATCCTGTTGAGTCCCACTTCCTTGGCGATTCGCACGGTCGCCGAGTTGAGGGACTTTTCCAAGGCGGTGCGAAAGGAAACGGTTCCCAGATACTCTTCCTTATAGTTACGCGGGGTCCACTCCTGCCCTTCGTAGCTCCAGGTAAAGGGCGAATCGTCGACCCGGGACACCGGAGTGAATCTCCTTTCCCCATTCTCCGCGCCATACATGAGAGCCGCCAGGTATGTGAACGGCTTAAAGGTGGATCCGGGCTGGCGCCTGGCCTGAAACACCCTGTTGAATTGGGACTTCTGATAATCCCGCCCTCCCACCATAGCCTTGATCTCTCCGGTCTGAGGTCTGATCACGACCAGGGCGCCCTCTAAATGATCCTCCTCGCCCCGCTTGCGCAAATAGGGATAGGTCTCCTCCAACCGCTTCAACCCATCCACCAGCGCCTTCTCCGCTATCTTTTGCAGATGAAGATCCAGGCTCGTGAAGATCTTCAAGCCCTCCGCCGTGAGCACTTGATGGGAATAGTTCTCCGCCAGCTCTCGCTTCAAGAAATCAACGAAAAAAGGCGCGTCGTTGGCCACCTTCACTAGTTCTCTGGGCGGAACGACCTCCCGCAGCGCTACGCCATACTGGACGCGGGAGATCAGTTTTTCCTCCAACATTCTGGCCAGCACGACGTTTCTCCGCTTGGTGGCGGCCTCCGCGCTGCGATACGGGGAATAACGGTTGGGAGCCTTGATCAGGCCGGCGAGAAGAGCGGTTTCGCCAACCGTGAGCTCGGCGAGGTCCTTGGAAAAGTAGAACTGGGCCGCTTCGCGCACCCCGAAGATTCCCTGCGCCCCTTTTTGCCCCAGGTAGATCTCGTTCAGGTAGTTCTCGAGGATTTCCTCTTTGGAATACTTCCGCTCGGCGACCAGAGCCATCAGCGCCTCTTTGAATTTGCGGTGCAACGTGCGCTCGTCGCCCAGGAAAAAGTTTTTCATCAACTGCTGCGTCAGGGTGCTTCCCCCCTGAACGATCGCCCCGCTGCGCAGGTTCGCCCAGGAAGCGCGCAGGATCCCCACGGGGTCGATGCCACGGTGACTGTAGAACCGCTCGTCCTCCACCGCCAAGACCGCCCGCACCAGCAGCGGGGGGACTTCGGACAAATGAACCAGGCGTCTTTCCTCCCAGATGCGGTCATACAGACCGGTCACCAGCTCAGGCTCCAGTTCCAGGGAGAAGAGTTCCTCCCCGATTTCCAGGTTCTCCATTTTCGTGACCGTCGCCCCCTGCCAGGAGATCCGGACCGGAATCCCGCGGAAGGCCTCCAGCGGATAGACGAAGTCGTGCAGGTATATCTCCAGCCGGCCTTCCTTTCTCGGGAAGAAGTACTCCCCTTTGGCGCGCGGCGTATCGCGGCTCTCCCGGTAGCCCAGGCGGCGGAGCTTTTCCATCAGGTCGTCGGCGCGAAGGCTCATCCCGACATAGAGCAGGGTGCTGTCCGAGTAAATCTTCGACGGGAACTGCCACTTGCGGCCCTCAAACTTAGCCGTGACGGTTTGCTCCAGCCGCTTAACGTACCAAACACCGAAAGCAGAGGTGACGATGGCTGAGAAGATAACGGGAAGAGCGATGATCCTGAGGGGATGCCAGCGGGACTTTTTCAAGCCAAAAACTCCCCAAAAAAACAATAAAAAGAGGGCCGGATAGAGATCACCCGGCCCCCTGATTTAACTAGCGACACTCTATCAGAGTACTATCACCGAGGTTTCAAAGCAAGGAACAGGGTGTTCTCTCCACGGCGCACCAAGAAGAGAATTCCCTTGCCTTTCTTGCTTTCCGCAATAACCTTGCGGTAGTCGGCGAGATTGCGAACCGGCTTGCGGTCGATCTCCAGGATAACGTCGCTGCGGCGCAATCCCGCATCGTCCCCCGGACTCCCCGGCTCCACCGCAGTAATCACCACGCCTTCGGCGCGGTCCAATCCCAGGCTCTCCGCGATCTGAGGCGTCAGCCTCTGCACCGTCAAGCCCAACTCTCCCTTTTCTTTGGCGCTCGCTACCACCTCCTCATCTTTGAGCTCGCCGACCGCCACTGTCAGCATGACCTCTTTCTTGTCACGCAAGACCTTCAGCCGCACCTTCCTGTCTACCGGCGTCCGGGCCACGACGATGGGGAGATCGTTGGAGTCTCTGATCTCCTTTCCGTCAAACTCGACGATGACGTCGCCCACCTTCACCCCGGCCCGTTCCGCCGGGCCGTCCTTGGACACGCTCGCAACCAGCGCCCCCCGGGATTTCTCCATTCCCAAAGACTCCGCGATATCCGGAGTCACCTTCTGGATCAGCACCCCGAGATAACCCCTGGTTACCTTTCCCTTTCCTTTGAGCTGGGGCAGCAGCTCCTTCACCAGGTTGATCGGGATGGCGAAGCCGATTCCGATATTGCCTCCGGTCCTGCTGAAGATTGCCGTGTTGATGCCCACCACCTCGCCGCGCAGATTGATGAGAGGCCCCCCGGAGTTTCCCGGGTTGATCGAGGCGTCGGTCTGGATGAAATTGTCGTAAGGACCCGCTCCGATGTGCCTTCCCTTGGCGCTGACGATCCCGGCCGTGACGGTGTTGTCCAAACCGAACGGGTTGCCGATCGCCATGACCCACTCACCAACTTGAAGCTGATCCGAATCCCCCAGAGGAGGCACGGAAAAATTTCCTTTGGCATTGATCTTGATCACCGCGATGTCTGTCTTCGGATCTTTACCGACCACTTTCGCTTCGAATTCACTCTCGTCAGCGAGCTTGACCGTGATCTTCTGCGCATTCTCGACCACATGATTGTTGGTCAGGATGGAACCGTCGCGGTCGATAATAAAACCCGATCCCAGGCTCTTCTGTCGCTGCGGACCCCGCGGCATCGGACCACCAAAAAACCTTCGCCAAAAATCCTGGAAGGGGTCCTCCTCGCCCAACGGTCCCCCGAAGCCCGGCACCCCTTCACTCACCTGGGTCGTGGAGATGTTGACGACAACGGGCTTGAGACTGTTCGCCAGCGAGACAAAATCGGGCAACCCCCCCTGAGCGGCCAGGACCGGCCTGATCTCCTGGCTGTTCGTCTCCCCCAGCAAGGTAATAACCCGACCGCCTGCGAGCCAATCCAGACTCCCGCTGATCCCCAGACCTACCAGCAAAGAGACCAAGGCGACGATCACCAATCCTCTGGCGCCAACCTTTTTGCTCCAAATCCCTGCTTCTTCCATCTAATACTCCTATTTCTTTTTTACCGCCTCTACGTATCGCATACGCAAGTCGAAGAGCACCTCGTCCATGAGCTTCTCCTCGCCCGAATCCAGATTTCCCCGCGTCTTGTCGCGCAAAACGCCGATAATATCGATGAGCTGTTTTGCGACGGGTATATCGATCTCGACCTTCCCGCTCAACGGATTCGCCATCTCCCCGAGATGCATCAACGCCTGCGTGCTGAGGCTGATAACGAACGTGGAAAAGCTGATCTCCGGTAACTCCCCTCGGGCCGCCGGGCCTTCGGCATTCCGCTCCGCCTGTGACGTCTTTTCGCCGGACGGCTGCTCCGAATCCCCTCGAGGCTCCCCGGTCTCCGGCGAGAAGCGACGCCGATCCTCGACTTTGAAACCCTTGCCCTCTTGCCCTTCTCTCTCGTCAGCCATGGAACTCCCCGCCATCAGTGTAGAGAGAAAAAATGCCCGGAGAAATCACCCGCGCCCCAGAGAGCGGGCCTCCAGGCACCGCATGAAAATCGGACATCGTTTAATAGGTCATAGCGCGGAGGCGCGCAATCCTTTCCTCCACCGGGGGATGGGTGCTGAAAAGGCTAAGGAAGGATCCTCCTGTCAACGGGCTCACGATAAACATGTGAGCGGTCTCGGGACGCGCTTCGAGGGGGACCATCTCGCTCGCACGGGCGAGCTTCGCCAGGGCAGACGCCAGACCAAGAGGATTTCCCGCTATCTTCGCCCCGCTGGCGTCGGCCAGGAACTCCCTCGACCGAGAAATGGCCATCTGAATCATAACCGCCGCTATCGGCGCCAATACCGACATCAGAATCAGTCCGAGAACTCCCCCTCCGCCCTCCTCGTCCCTCTCGCTCCGACCGACCCCGAAAATGGCGGCCCAGCGGGCCATGTTGGCAAGCATCATGACGACCCCGGCGAGCGTGGCGGCAATAGTGCCAATGAGAATATCACGGTTCTTGACGTGAGAAAGCTCATGGGCGATCACCCCTTCCATCTCCTCCCGGTTCATGATTCGTAGAATTCTCTCCGTGACGGCTACGGCCGCATGCTGTGGATCTCTCCCGGTGGCGAAGGCGTTAGGCGATTCCGATGGAATCACGTAGAGC
>JACPDC010000190.1 GCA_016184235.1 Deltaproteobacteria bacterium
CGTGCTGGCTAGGGCGGACAAAGTTATTAAGTAAGGCAAAAGTAAAAAGGCAAAAGGCAAAAAGAAACAGAAGAAAGCCATGAACAGAAAAATCATTATCTGTCTACTGACCGCTGCTCTACTGTCCGCTGTTCCGCCCGTCGAGGCGCAGCGGGCCGGGAAGGTGTACCGGGTCGGCCATCTATCCGGCAGCGGCGAGGCCGCGAGCAAAACCCTCGTCGATGCTTTCCGGGAAGGGATGCGCGCGCTGGGATACGTGGAGGGGCAGAATATGATCCTTGACCAACGGTACGCCGGCGGCAAGGTGGGGCACCTGCCGGCGCTGGCGCGGGAACTCCTCCAACGCAAACCCGACGTGCTCCTTGTCGCCACCACGCCGGGGAATCTGGCCGCCAAGGCCGCCACGCCGACCGTCCCGATCGTCATGGTGTTGGTTGCCGACCCAATCGGCGCAGGCATCGTCACAAGCCTGGCGCGGCCGGGCGGCAACATCACCGGGGTCACGAACATCGTGGCGGAGCTAGCGGGGAAACGTTTGGAGATCCTCAAAGAGATAGTCCCGACCGCGTCACGGATCGCCGTCCTGATAAACCCGAACTCTCAGAACGCCCCGCTCCAAATGCAAAGCGCTGAGGACGGCGCCCGCTTGTTGGGGATCGAGCTTCGTCCGGTGCTAGAGGTGCGAAGCCCTCCTGATCTCGAGAAGGCTTTTGAGGGGGCGGTCCGGGGCCGCGCGGCCGCCGCCATCCGGATGATCGACCCGCTGGTATTCATGCTCCGAAAGGAGACCGCGGCGCTGGCGGCGAAACACCGGCTCCCCGTGATCTATCCCACAAGCGACGACGTGGAGGCCGGAGGTCTCATCGCCTATGGGACGAATATCCCGGAGCAGTTCCGCCAGGCGGCCACCTTCGTTGATAAGATCCTAAAGGGCAGGAAGCCCGCCGACTTGCCGGTGGAGCAGCCGACTAAGTTTGAGATGGTGATCAATCTCAAGGCCGCGAAGCAGATCGGGCTCACGATTCCACCCAACGTTTTAGCCAGAGCAGATAAAGTAATCCGATGATTGAGGAATCCAAAATCGAAAATCCAAAATCAAAAATCGTTAAGAGGAGGTTTTTATGCAGCCAAAAACAAGACTTTCATATTGGATCTATTTGCTTGCGGCGCTCCCTTTGGTGTTATTGTCGTCCTCTCTGCCTGCTTGGGGCAGCGAGACTATCGTCCTCGACGGCTCAACCGGGATGTTGCCCCTAGCCAGGGCGCTGGCCAAAGCCTACCAACAGAAGAGCCCCGACCCCCAGACTGAGCTAGGCAAAGGGCTTGGGACCGGTGCGCGACTGCGCGCCTTGGGCGAGGGAAAAATCCACATCGCCCTGGCCAGCCATGGGATTAAGGCTGAGGACATACAGAAGGGAAATCTTAAAGTCCTTGAGATTGCTAAAGGAGCTATCATCTTTGCAGTCCATGCCAGTGTTCCCCTCACCAAAATCACCGACTCTCAGGTTTGTGATGTCTACAACGGTAAGATCCGAGACTGGCAATCTCTCGCCGGATTTAATACGACGATTGCCGTGCTCACTCGCCCGCCGACCGAGGTAGACCCGGAGGTGATTCGGGCAAAGGTCGGTTGCTTCAAGGATCTCAAGGAGGTGGAGACGGCGAGAGTCATGGCCCGAGGCGGAGACATGGCTAAAGGTTTGGCCGGGACACAGTATTCCATTGGCATGACAAGCATGACCGTGGTGGAGCAGAGCGGCGGTAAGGTCAAAGCCCTGGAGTTTAACGGAGTCGCTCCCATCCCCGGGAACGTGAAAAACGGCAGTTACTTCCTAACCCGCGATTTTCTCTTTGTTATCAAGGCCGACGCAGCACCGGCCGTTAAGAGATTCATCGATTTCGTTTTGAGTCCGGAAGGTGATCGGGTGATTCTGGACAATGGCGCTGTGCCCTTGCGGTAAGAAACGTGCTGGCGCGGGCGGATAAGGTGATCAAATGAAAACAGGCATTAGGCATGAGGCAATAGGCAATAGGAAGAAGTGCAAACTGTTTCGCATTGCCCTATGCGCCCTGTTCCTTGCGCTTTGCGTAGCCGCCGAGGCGCAGCAGGTGAAGAAAGTCCCCCGCATAGGTTATCTATCGGCGCGCCCGGCTGAAATGGAGAAAATCCTTCTGCCCGCCTTTGTGCAAGCGTTGCGGAAGCTTGGATATACAGAGGGAAAAAACATCGTCATGGAGCAGCGATATGCGGCGGCGGGCCAGAGTGAAAGGCTCCGCGATCTGGCGGCTGAACTGGTCCGTCTTAAGGTCGATGTCATTGTCGCAAGCGGCGCGCACGAGGCTGCAAAGGGAGCAACCAGGACGATCCCCGTCGTCTTTGTCGTGTCTGCAGATCCAGTGGGAGAAGGGCTCGTTGAGAGTCTCGCTCGTCCCGGCGGGAATGTCACGGGCCTCTCGGATTTTCACGGTCACCTGGTTAGCAAGCGGCTTGAGCTCATTAAGGAGGTTGTCCCTTCGGCGGCGCGCATCGGCTTCCTTTGGAATTCGGCCAGCTCCGCGGGCCATCTACAGTTTAAGGAGCTCCAGGGTGTAGCCCCTCCATTGCGCTTGACGCTTCTCTCTTTCGAGGTCAAAGGGCCCGACGATTTCGAGCGTGCCTTTGTCGCCATAGGCAAGGAACGCCCGGGGGCCCTTATCGTCCAGGGCAATCCATTGCTCGCCAATCGCCGAAGAGAAATCTTCGCGTTGGCAATCAAGAACCGGGTGCCGGCAATCTACACGCATGAACAATGGACGACTACCGGTGGTCTGGTGTCTTATGGGGCGCACTTCCCCGACTTGTGGCGGCGCGCTGCCAGCTACGTGGACAAAATTCTCAACGGTACCAAGCCAGCGGACTTGCCAGTAGAGCAGCCGACCAAGTTTGAGCTGGTGATCAATCTCAAAGCCGCCAAGCAGATCGGCCTGACGGTTCCGCCGAACGTGCTGGCAAGAGCGGACAGGGTGATCAAGTGAATAGGAACCAGTGAGTAGTAAATGGAAAGCGGGAGAGGAGACAAGCAATGAATAAAAAAATCATTGGTTTTGCTCTGGGCGGTGTGCTCTTGGCTCTTAGCGTTCCAGCTGAGGCGCAGCAGGCGGCCAAGCTTCGCCGCATAGGCCTGCTGACCCCGGCTGGTCCTCAAGCCCTTTCGCCGTTTGAGCAAGGGCTGCGGAAGTTGGGCTACGTGGAAGGCCAAAACATCTCCATTCAGCACCGGTATGCGAATGGACAACTTGACCGGCTTCCCGAGCTTGCGGCCGAGCTCGCGCGCCACCCGGTGGATGTCATCGTGGCGTTGTCATTTCCAGCGGCGATCGCCGCCAAGCGAGTGACTACGACCATCCCCGTTGTCGTCGCAAACGCCGGCGACCCGGTGGCCACCGGTCTCGTCGCCAGCCTGGCCCGGCCGGGGGGAAACATTACGGGAGTGAGCGCTCACGAAACGGAGCTCAGCGCAAAACGGCTCGAGCTGTTGAAGGAGGCCTTCCCCAAGCTCAAACGCGTGGCGGTTCTCTGGAACTCGGCGGATCTGGGCATGTCGCTCAGATACCGGGAGGTCGAGGGCACGGCTCCGGCGCTGCGGGTGGCGCTGCAAGCCCTGGGGATCCGCGTGCCCGCGGACTTCGACGACGCGTTCTCGGCGATGAGGCGCGATCGGCCCGATGCGCTTTTTGTCATCGCTGACCCGTTGACGAGCGGTAATCAGAAGGGTCTTTTGGCTTTCGCGGCAGAGACGCGGCTACCGGCGATGTACGAGCGGCCGGATTTCGTGGATGCCGGCGGCCTCATGTTCTATGGGCCGAACCCGGCGGAGAATATACGTCGAGCGCTGCACCACGTCGATAGGATCCTGAAAGGGACAAAGCCCGCCGATCTCCCCGTCGAGCAGTCGATGAAGTTCGAGTTCGTCATAAATCTCAAGACCGCGAAGCAAATCGGTCTGACGATTCCACCCAACGTGCTGGCAAGGGCGGATAAAGTTATCAGGTAAGGCAAAAGTAAAAATGCAAAAGGCAAAAATGGACAGAGGCAAGCCATGAAGGAAATAGTTGTTGTCAGTCTACTGACTACTGCTCTACTGTCCACTGTTCCGTTCGCCAACGCGCAGCAGGCGAAGAAAGTCCCCCGGATCGGACTTCTCTCGCCATTTTCTCCTTCCGCTACCGCGCTCTGGCACGGGGCGTTCCGGCAAGGCCTCCGGGAGCACGGATGGGTCGAGGGAAAGAACATCAGCATTGAGTACCGGTACGCGGAGGGTAAAAGGGACCGCCTTCCTGAACTCGCAGGCGATCTCGTCCGTCTCAAGGTTGACGTCATCGTCGCCGCAGTTAATACCGATGCCCTGGCCGCCAAAAAGGCTACCAGGACAATCCCTATCGTTGTGGCGTCTGCGGGTGACCCTGTTACACTTGGGCTTGTTGAGAGCCTGGCGCGGCCCGGCGGCAATGTCACGGGGTTGTCCCAAATAGCCCCGGAGCTGGCTGGAAAACGGCTGGAACTGCTCAAGGAGATCGTTCCCAAGCTCTCCCGCGTGGCTGTGCTCTGGAATCCGCAGGGCACAACCTCTCCACTCAGTTGGAAAGAAATCCAACTCCCGGCACGGGAGCTGGGAGTGCAGTTGCATTCGCTGGAGGCAAGGAGTCTCAAGGATTTCGATAAAGCGTTCGAAGAAGCGGCCAGGACGCGGGCCGGCGCTCTTGCCATCATGCCGGACCCGTTGTTCGCCGGGAATCTAAAACGGATCGCGGAGCTTGCGGCAAAGAGCCGCCTGCCGTCGATATTTCACTTGGAAGAATTCGTGGCATCCGGCGGTCTTGTGGCATATGGGGTAGACCGTCCCGACCAGTTTCGGCGCGCCGCCGTTTACGTGGACAAGATACTGAAGGGAGCGAAGCCCGCTGATCTGCCCGTCGAGCAGCCGACAAAGTTCGAGCTCGTGATCAATCTCAAAACCGCCAAGCAGATCGGACTCACTATACCGCCCAACGTGCTGGCAAGGGCGGATAAGGTCATAAAGTGAATTTTGGATTTTCGATTTTGGATTTTGGATTGAGGAGACAAAACGTGGATAAAAGACTTCGGACGGAATTTCGCTTTGCCTTCAGTCGAAAATCTAAAATCCAAAATCTAAAATGCGGTGGGATTGTCGCCATCGTTGTCACATTCGTCATGTGTGGGGTTATGGCTCAGGCGCAGCAGCCGGGCACGGAGGCGAGGATTGGTGTTGTCGGGGCTCCTGAAGAACCGCGGTTTTCTGAGGTAGTCGGCGGGCTCAAGAAGGGAATGGGCGAGATCGGCTATGCGCCGCAGTCAGTGCAGATCCTCGAAGTGAAGGTGGCGAGAAGAGATGCGAGCCGGGTGAAGTCCATAGTGGAAGGCCTAGTGCGACAGAGAGTGCAGCTCCTCTTCTTGATCGGTTCCAGGCTCATCAAGCCTGCCCGGGAGGCCTCGGCCGAGCTGCCTATTGTCTTCATCACTCCGGGAGACCCGGTATCTGCCGGCTTGGTCTCAAGCCTGGCGCGTCCTGGCGGCAACATGACCGCCATGACCTTCGAGTATCCCGAGCTTTCTGGCAAGCGTCTTGAGCTGTTGAAAGAGATAGCTCCGAGGGTGCGCCGCGTCCTTAGTCTCTATGACCCCAGAGACCCTTCTCCCAGGCAGGGGCTTGCGGCGGCACGGGAGGCGGCTCCGGGCCTTGGGGTAACCCTTGTTGAGCGCGAGACCCGCAATAAAGATGATATCAAGCGGGGATTGGGCGGGTTGGGTGAGGTAGATGCGCTGCTCGCTATCCCGGGCGGTCTGCCCACGGGACACTACCAAGATATCATTCATGCGGCCCATTCCAAGAAGATCGCGACGATGTTCCACGCCCGCAGCGGCAGCACTAGGGAAGCGCTGGCGAGCTATGGGGCAAGCGATGCGGAGACGGCTCGCCAGGCGGCCCGGCTCGTGCACAAGATTCTGGAAGGAGCCAGGGCTGGGGATCTCCCGGTCGAGCGGCCAACGAAGTTAGAATTGATCATCAACCTGAAAACCGCCAAGCAGATCGGCCTGACGATCCCGCCGAACGTGCTGGCAAGGGCGGACAGGGTGATTAAGTGATTTTGGATTCAAGAGCGGAAACTGTGGGCGATGATACTCACTGAAACAGGGCGCCGGAGGGCCATCTCATTTCCAGCAGATATTCAAAGAGCCCCCAGATGAGAAGATAAGTGCCGGCGGCCATGAGGAGGGAAACTGGCCACTTCTCCCGGCCTTCGACCAAGGCATAGAGGAGCGCCAGCAGAGGAAGCGCAACGACGATTCCCAAAAGCCAGATGGCCAAGGCGCCGCTGATTAACCAGGCAAAGAACGCTGAGGTGCGACGCATCTCCGTCCTTTTGTCCAATCGAACCGTTACGACTTCATCCATGTCAAGGCCGCCATCCTTTTCTCCCCGACGCGCCTCCCAATCTGTTGCATCGCGATAAAGCTGAACCAGCGCCAAGAGAAGGCCTGGGATGGCCGCCACGTAGACGGGCATAAGCTTAGCAATGTAGGGCCACTCCCAGCCCACCCAGGTCGCAACCACAAAGACGGTTGCGATGAAAAGCGTAAAATGAGCGGTCATCTTAAACTCTCGCGCTTGCTCCGTTCAGAAGAGACTGCGCCTACCTCGCCTCCTTAAGCCTCCCGCGCAGCGTGAGCACAAAAGAGACCGTGGCTAGAATCAGGAGCACGATCACCGCGGGCCGTGTAAGCCAACTGAACCCGTAGCTTGCCATGGATCTATAGAGATACTTCTCCATCAGGTCTCCCAAAACAAGCCCGAGAATCATCGCAGGTCTGGGATAACCAAAGCGCCTCATGAAGTAGCCGAGAATTCCAAAGCAGACCACTACCAAAAGATCGACCGGGTCGCGGTTGGCGCTAAACGCGCCCATGAGGACGAATATAAAAATGATCGGGACCATAAACGTGTAGCGCACTTCGGCGAGCTTGGCGAGCTGCTTGGCTAACACAAATCCGACCAGAGTCCCGATAATTCCCGAAATTCCCTGAATCCAAATGATGCTATAGATCAGGTCGGCGTTCTTTTTTACCATCTCCGGGCCCGGAACGAATCCCCATGCGAGCAAGGCGACGATAAAAAGGGCCGTCACCACTCCCTGGGGAAATCCCAAGAGTAGAGTAGTGATGAGGTCACCGCCGTCCTTGGCGTCGTTGGCACTCTCCGGGGCGATCACCCCCCGCACATCGCCCTTACCGAAAGTCTCCCTGGCGCCTTTGCATGTTTGGGCGGCATGGCCGTAGGCGAGCCAGTCCACCACCTGTGAGCCGAGCCCGGGGACAATCCCGATCCAGACTCCAACAAAACTGCACCGGACCACCAGCCACCACTCGCGCACCGTATCTTTGATCCCATCCAAAAGACTTCCCTTGAGGGGAGCTGCCTGTTGCTCCACTCCAAGCTTCGTGAGCGCCAAATCGAGCGCCGAGGGAATGCCGAAAAGGGCGAGCGCAATGATGCTTATGGGAATGCCATCCAAGAGATAGGGCTGGTCGAAAACGAAGCGCATAACGCCGCTTTGGGCCTGCTGGCCGACAGTGGCGAGCAGCAGACCAAAGGCCGCGGCGATCAGTCCCTTGATCGGCCGGCGCCCGGCCAGAACAGCCACCATGCTCAGGCCCCAGAGCATGACCACGAAAAGCTCCGGGGAGCCCATGAGATAGATTAAAGGCTTGGCGGCAGGTATCGCCACCGCCAGCGTCAGGGTGCCGATAAGGGCCCCCATCCCCCCAGCCATAAAAGAGGCCCCTAAAGCGCGCCGTGCCTCGCCCCGCTTCCCCATCGGGTAGCCGTCGAGCACGGTCGCTTGGGAGCCAGCGCCCCCGGGAATACCAAAGAGAACCGGAAGATAAGCTGCGCAGATGGCGCTTACTGAGCTCGCCCCGATGAGCAGGGCGATGCCGGTAACAGGCTCCCACCTGATAACCACCGGCAAGAGAATCGCATAGACCAGCGGCATGCCCATCCCTTGGGGTGCCACGGCGGTGAAGGTCCCGATGCTGACCCCAACCAACATCGCCAAGAAGACCTTGAGCTGCATGAGGTTTAGCAAGCCCTGAAGCGCGGCGTGGAACAGTGAGACTTCCATTAGAGCAGCTTGACCATGAGCCGGGCGGATATCTCTCAGCGTGGCGGCAGCGGACCACCCCCGGCGATCTTCTTAAAAAGCTCGACAATTTCTCGATCCCGCGGAAGTTGCCTGATGGCCTTCTCCATCTCCTCTGGCACCAGGGGGGTTGGTTCATCTCCCACAAGCTTCTTGTACTCGTTGTGAAAGCCGGGGTCTTTGAAGGTCTTGGCCATCGCCTCTTGCAGAATTGTTACCTGCTCCCTCGGGGTGTCCGGCGGGAAAATGTACGGGGAACCGACTTGTCGAAAGGTGCGAAGCATCGCCAGCACCTTGCGTTCCCGTTCCGATTTCGCAAAATCCTCCACCTCGGGCAAACGCGCAAAGTAGGGATGCTTGACGCCTTTGGGGACTTCCATGATGGCGTGGACCTCGACGACGCCTTTGGTCAACCATTCCCGATTCCGCTTTAACAACGTGTCGGCGTTGTTGATGCGCGCGTCCACCTCTCCATTCTGCAAGGCCAGGTCGAGCTCCGGTCCAGAATAACCGACCACAAACTTTGGCTCCTTGAGCCCCATCAGAAACGCAAAGAGGCGGCCGACAATGTAGACGGAATGACCCACGGCCTGGGCCCCAATTCTCACCCCGGAGGCCGACCGCAACGCTTCCAAGCTGGTGAGACCACTCTCCCTTTTCGTCATGAAAACCCAGTGATAGTGGCTGTGCGCCGAGCCAAGGTAGATTAGTTTATCCAGGTCGTAGAGCACGCCGCGCTCTCCGAGCACTGCGTTGGTCACCAGACCACCGCCAACATTTCCGAGAGTCAGGCCGTCAGGCCGGACATTCTTGTAGATGTGGTTGACGGCCTTTGTTCCCCCACCACCCGGCATGTACTCAGATACGATGGTCGGCTCTCCGGGAATATGCCTTTTTAAGTAAGGAACGGCGGCCTTAACCATCATATCCGCAGTACCTCCTGGCGACGTGGCTTGAATGAGGGTGATCGTCCTCCCTTTGTAAAAGTCCGCTTGAGAGAAAACAGACCCGGGCAAAAGGCTGCCGACCAAAAACACCACAACGGTCAAAGCCAAGACTCTGTTTTTTGCGCTCATGGCATCCCTCCCGACCTAAACGCTGCCGCCGGGCGCTCTTCGGCCGCGACTTCAGCGAACTGAACCGTTGGAATGGTTTCCATACCCCCCGAGAATTTCTTCCAGCTAGCGCGGCGGCAGCGGGCCGGCCCCGACCAGCTTCTTGTAAAGCTCGATCACCTCAGGCTCACGGGGAATTTCTCTGATTGCCTTTTCATGATCTTCGGGCAGAAGCGGCGTGGGGGTGTCACCGGTGAGCTTTTTATATTCTTTGTAAAATTCTGGGTCCTTGTAGGCTCTACGAAACGCCTCTTGCACGACCTCGACGCGCTCCCTGGGCGTTCCCGGAGGGAGAAAAAACGGCGTGCCGGCAACCCTGAAAGCGCGCGCCAAAGCAACCACCTTGCGCTCCTTATCCGACCTGGTAAGGCTCTCAAGCTCAGGCAGATGGCCCAGACGGGGATGCTTGTCTCCCTTGGGAACCTCCATAATGGCATGAAAGTTCACCAGCCCCTTTTGGAGCCAGTCCGGATTTCGCTTCACCACCGTGTCGGCGCCGGTCGCTCGAGCGTCGATCTCACCGCGCATCAGCGCCGGGTCGAGCTCGGCCCCCGAATAGGCAGGGATGAACTTGGGCTCTTTAAGACCAATAACGTAGGCAAATAAGCGAGCCTCATTGTAGGTGGAGAAGCCCACAGATTGACCGCCAATCCTGATTCCGGAGACGGCCCGGAGTTTTTCTAGGCTGCTCAAGCCGGCTTCTTTCCTGCTCACGAAGACTGCGTGATAGGTGCTGTAGGGCGAACCCAGATAGAAAAACTTGTCGATATCGTATTGGACTCCCGATTCTCCAAGAATAGCAAGGGAGACCATGGCGGAACTCATGTTTCCAATCGTCAGCCCGTCGGGCCGCGCCGACCTGTACATATGATTTGTGGCCTTTCGCCCGCCGGCCCCCGGCATATACTCGTTGATGATGCCGGGGCTGCCTGGAATATATTTCTGGACGAAAGTAAGCACGGCCTTTACCCTCAGATCTCCGGTTCCGCCGGGGTCTCGGCCTTGGATGACGGTGATCGTCTTTCCCTGATAGAAGGGAGCCTGAGAAAAGCCGGAAGCGGGCCAGAGACACGAGAGGACCCACACTGCACTGAGAACCATCGCGGCCGAAAGTCCGAAGCGGTATTTTTTTTCTTTCATAGCAGACCTCCTCGCTTCAGCGGGGCGGCAGCGGGTCCCCGCCGGCGATCTTCTTAAAAAACTTAACGATCTCAGGATCTCGGGGCAACTCCCTTACGGCCTTTTCGTGCGCCTCGGGCATGAGCGGTGTCGGGTCATCGCCGGTGAGTTTTTTGAACTCTTTGCGAAACTCCGGGTCCTTAAACGTCTTTCGGATCGCCTCCTGCAGGATCTGCACTCTCTCCTTGGGCGTGCCGGGAGGAAGAATGTAAGGGGAACCGGTCAGTCGAAATGAGCGAAACATGGCCAAGAGCTTCCGCTCGTTGTCTGATTTCGCAAAGCTCTCAAGCTCCGGCAGTTGCAAAAAGCGCGGATGCTTTTCACCCCGCGGAATCTCGAGAATGGCGTGAAAATCGATCAACCCCTTTTCTATCCATTCAGGGGTCCGTGTAACGATCGTGTCGGCGATATTCGCCCTGGCATCGAGCTCGCCGCGCATCAGAGCCAGATCCACCTCCGGGCCGCTGTAACCGGTGACAAACTTCGGATCTTTTAAGCCGATGAGATAGGCGAAGAGTCTGCCGTTGATGTAGATATCATGACCCACGGTTTGGGCGCCGATGCGCACGCCTGGAGTTGCGCGGAGCTTCTCCAGAGAACCGAGACCCGCTTCCCTTCGACTTAGAAAGACATACTGGCTGGCACTGTTCGGGGAGCCGAGGTAGGTCAATTTGTCGAGGTCATACTGGACTCCTGTCTGGCCCAAGATCGCGTTGGCAACTAGGCCGGCCCCGACATTTCCCAGCGTCAGCCCGTCCGGCTTGGCTCCTCTAAAGATATGGTTGGTGGCCTTTCGCCCCCCTCCGCCGGGCATGAATTCGCTCACAACATTGGGCTGCCCGGGAATATATTTCTTGAGAAAGGCAAGGACTGCCCTGACGCGCATGTCGCCGGTCCCGCCCGGCTCCCGTCCCTGAATGATGGTAAGGGTCTTGCCCTGGTAAAATGGGGACGGTTGCTGGCCGTATCCGGCCTTTCCTAACAAGATGAGAGCAAAACCCAGGGTCACTGCGGCGACGAACCTTGGCCTTCTGATCTCCATAGAAACCTCCTCTCGCCCGGTCGGGTCATACCCTATATCCCGAAGCGGGGGGAGTAATCAAGAGAATAAAAAACCATTCCGAGTTACAAAAATAGCCGGCAATGCGGCAATGGCAGGTCAGCCTGAAGTTCCGCCCAGGAGACGCACGATCCGCTCTAAATCGGCGGCAGAATAGTATTCCACGACTATCTTGCCTCTGTTGGACTTGCTCTGGTGCAAGAGCCGCACTTTGGTTCCTAACGATCGCTGCAGCCTTTCCACCAAGGCACGCAAATCCGGATCCGAGAGCGGCGCTGTCTTTCGTCTTCTCCTTCCTCCCGCACGAAGCCGGGTGACCAGCTTTTCGGTCTCGCGGGTGGAAAGCCCCTTCGCGGTTACCTCGCGGGCAGCCGCGAGAATCATCGCCTCGCTCTCCAGCCCAAGCAGCGCCCTGGCCTGCCCTGCCGGCAGCTTCCCCGCAGTTACGAGCTGCTGCACCTCTTTGGGGAGGAGCAGCAGGCGCACCGAGTTGGCGACCGTTGGACGGCCCTTTCCCACCCTTCGAGCGATTTCTTCCTGGGTTAAGTCAAACTCCTCCTGCAGCCGCTGGTAGGCGGACGCCTCCTCGATGGGATTGAGATCCTCGCGCTGGAGGTTTTCGATCAAGGCGAGCTCGAGCATTTCGCCGTTGCCCGCCTCCCGGACCACGACCGGCACGTCCGTTAACCCGGCCTTTCTGGCCGCGCGCAACCGGCGTTCGCCGGCGATCAACTCGTAGCGCTCGCCGGCGCGCCGCACCAACAGCGGCTGGATAATTCCCTGGTCGCGCACCGAAGCCGCCAGCTCATCGATTTTCGCCTCGTCAAAGGAGCGGCGCGGCTGCAGGGGATTGGGAACGATCCGATCTATCTCTACTTTAAAGCCGGGAAAGTCCGCGCTCGATTCAACTCCCGGTATGAGGGCGCCCAGCCCCTTACCCAGTCCCTTTTTCTGCACGGCGATTCTCCTCTCCATTGCGGATTATCTCTTTGGCCAATTCCAGATAGTTCTGCGAGCCGGTGGAATGCACGTCGTAGAGCAGAGCCGGCTTGCCGTGGCTCGGGCTCTCGCTCAGGCGCACGTTCCTATGGATGACGGTGCGAAAGAGACGGTCGGGAAAATGAGAGCTAATTTCCTCGGCAACCTGGTGCGAGAGTCGATTGCGGCTGTCGAACATCGTCAATAAAATTCCTTCCAGCAACAGGCTTGGATTCAGTCCTCGCTGCACCCGCTTCAAGGTTTCGAGGAGCGAGCTCAATCCCTCGAGGGCGTAATATTCGCACTGGAGCGGCACGAGCAGCGAATCGGCCGCAGTAAGAGCGTTGAGCGTGAGCAGCCCTAAAGAGGGGGGGCAATCGAGCAGGATGTAATCGAAATCCCGATCGGCAGGCTGCAGCGCCTCCTTGAGACGCCATTCTCTCCTCTCTATGTTCACCAGCTCGATCTCCGCGCCGGTGAGATCCTGGGTCGCTGGGGCCATCAGGAGGCAAGGAAGGGCGGTGGCACAGAGAACCTCGGCCAGGGAGCTCTCCCCTATGAGAACGTGGTAAAGGCTGTGTTGCAGCTTGCTCCTGTCAATTCCCAGACCGGTAGTGCTGTTTCCTTGCGGATCAACGTCTACGAGCAGCGTCTTCTTTTCCGCAACCGCCAGCGAAGCACCGAGATTGACTGCGGTAGTGGTTTTACCGACACCGCCCTTTTGATTTGCTATTGCTATTATTTTAGGCAAAGAATTATCTGTAAAATTAAATAGTTAGATAATTATTCCTTGGCTGACCTTATCACAAATTAGTTCCAGAGGAAACAAAAAAGCATCGCTAATCTCGCTACCGGTCGCCTTCGAAGAACTCGCGGAAGCCATACCGCGCACACATTCCTTCGATCCGGGATCTCACATGATCGTCCAGAAACGATCGATGGCGAATTAGCATCGGAAGGATTTCGTCCTCGAGAAATCTCCCGCGCGCCATCCATTGGTAATATCTGCGCCCGCCATGCAGGTATGGACCGTACAGCCGCGACTGGGGAAATTTTTCCTGAAGCCAACGAAAGAGCTTCTCGTGGCGAGTATGCATGCGCAGATTCACTTGCGCCTGTTTGCCATCGCCGCCGAAATGTCCTTCTCCAACAAGAAGCCCAAGAATAAATCCTTCTTCAAATGAAGTGAGTTCGGCCATAGCAGTGTGACTATAATTCGAATCTGTTTCACCGTCAAGTTTCACGTGGAATAAAATAATCTGGTTAGAGAAAAGGCAATCGCTTCAGGCCGTCTTCTGCTTTTTCAAATATATAGAAAGGAGCGAGATTGCCGCTGGAGTTATGCCGGAGACGCGAGCGGCTTGGCCAAGGGTTCGCGGACGAACCAACGCCAGCTTCTCTCTTGCCTCGCGCGAGAGGCCTTGGACAGCGGCATAGTCGATGTCATCCGGAAGGTGCAACTTCTCCATTTTTCTGAAACGCTCCACCCCTTCAAGCTGCCTTTGCACATAGCCAGAATATTTGATCTCGACCTCTGCCTGAAGACCAACAGCCGGCGGGATCGAACCCAGCTCGGGCGCAAGCTTCGCCAAACCGGCAAAGGAAATCTCCGGGCGTCGGAGAAGCTTTGCCAAAGAAGTTGGCGCTCGAATAGAGGCTGAGCCGAGGGATTCGAGAGCCCCGTTCACCTCAGCCGAAGGAACGATCCGTGATTTTTCTAGCTGCTCAATCAATCCCGCTATTTGGTTTCTCTTCTCCTGAGTTCTCTTGTGAGCCTCCGCGGTCGCGAGGCCGATTCTATGGCCGACTTCGCCAAGGCGGAGATCGGCATTATCCTCGCGCAGGAGGAGCCGATACTCAGCCCGAGAGGTAAACATGCGGTAGGGCTCACCATCCGTACCCTTAGTGACGAGGTCGTCGATCAGCACGCCGATATAAGCTTGGTCCCGCGTAAGGACCAGCGGATCCTCTCCGCGCAGGCTAAGTACCGCGTTAATCCCGGCAATGATTCCCTGGGCGGCCGCCTCTTCGTAGCCAGTCGTCCCGTTGATCTGGCCGGCGTGATAGAGCGCTTTGACCAGCTTAGTT
The DNA here is from genome assembly GCA_016184235.1 of Deltaproteobacteria bacterium. Taxonomy (GTDB): domain Bacteria; phylum Desulfobacterota; class Binatia; order UBA9968; family UBA9968; genus UBA9968. The sequence goes on from JACPDC010000190.1 coordinate 14,620, forward strand.
TCCAGCGTCGGATAGAGCTGCGTCGGCTCGACATAGTCGTACTCGATAGCGTAGCCCGGACGCATGATCTCGGCCTGCTCTAATCCTTTGATAGAGCGGACCATCGCGATCTGGACGTCGAGCGGCAGGCTTGTGGAGAGTCCATTCGGGTAGATTTCTACCGTGTCCAAACCTTCCGGCTCGAGAAATATCTGGTGCCGCCCTTTATCGGCGAAACGGACTATCTTGTCTTCGATCGAGGGACAGTACCGGGGGCCACGGCTCTTAATGATACCCGAATACATGGGCGAGCGGTGCAGGGCTGAGCGGATAATCTCGTGAGTCTCGCTGTTGGTATAAGTAATATGACAAGGAATCTGTTTTTGGATAATTTTCTCTGTGGAAAACGAAAACGGCGCCGGCGGTTCGTCTCCATCCTGAGCCTGCAACCTGGAATAGTCGATGGTCCGGCCGTCAAGCCGGGGGCATGTGCCGGTCTTTAGCCTGCCGATGCTAAATCCGAGCTCGGCGAGAGACTCGCTCAACCCCTGCGCGGAAAAATCGCCGGCCCGACCGGCCGCGAAGTTCTTTGTTCCTACATGAATAAGCCCCTTGAGGAACGTCCCGGTCGTGAGGATCACTCTTCGGCCGTGAAAAATTTCTCCAATCTGAGTTTCGACCCCCTCTACCTCTCCTCCGGCGACCAGAAGGCGTTCTACACTTCCCTGCCGCAATGTCAGGTTTGGGCAATTCTCAAGCACCCGCTTCATTCGCTGGCGGTATAGCGCCTTATCCGCCTGCGCTCTGGAGGCGCGTACCGCAGGCCCTTTCTTGGTGTTGAGCGTACGAAACTGTATGCCAGTTTCATCAATGGCCCGTCCCATCTCACCACCTAAGGCGTCGATCTCTTTAACCAGATGGCCCTTACCGATCCCCCCTATGGCAGGGTTACAGGACATCTGGCCGATGTGGTCAAGGTTGAGCGTGAGCATCAAGGTATCCGCGTCCATACGCGCCGCAGCCAGGGCAGCCTCAATACCCGCATGGCCAGCGCCTACTACTATAACATCGTATATTTTTTCAGCCATTATTCCACGTGGAACTTTTTTAGTATACTATTCTTAACTACTTATTTTCCAATACAAAATTGACTAAAAATACGTTCTAAAATATCTTCGTTTGTAACCATACCGACAACTTCCTCAAGCCCCTCTCTGGCTTCTTGAAGATCAACGGCGACGATTTCCGCCGGCAACCGCCTGGTGAGCGCTTCGGCTGCTTCACCTAGTGATTTTTCGGTCCGCTCAAGAGCCGCCTTGTGGCGCACGTTGGTTATTGCGACGGCCGGCTCCTGCTGCACACCCAGAAGAAGGGCTCGCAGATGGTGGCGGAGTTTATCCAGCCCTTGGCCTGACTTCGCGGACACGGACAAGACTGTTTTACCGTCAAGCAAGCTTCGAGCTTCTTGCAGATCCAAGCACTGGGGAAGATCGCTCTTATTTACTACCGCCAGCCCCTTTTTTCCTTTAACCACCCCCATTATGAAGCGATCTTCAGAGGTGAGGGAAAAAGATCCATCGAGCACCACCATAACTGCTTCAGCCGCCTCAACGCGCCTGAGCGCAAAATCCACTCCAATCCTTTCCACCTGGTCAGAGCTCTCGCGGATACCGGCAGTGTCCCATAGAACCACTGGCAAGCCGCCGAGGTTAATACTTTCTTCGATAACATCTCTAGTCGTCCCCGGTTCCGGCGTGACGATAACCCGCTCTTCGCCGAGGAGCGCGTTGAGCAGGCTCGATTTTCCTACGTTGGGGCGCCCCCCAATGCAGACCCTCGCGCCCTCGCGAAACAACCTGCCCCATTCATAGCTCGCGATCAGGCCGGCGAGCTTCTCTCTCAAGGATCCGATCTTATTCGCCAACTGCTCTCTGGCCAGCAGCTCGATTTCCTCCTCGGGAAAATCGATGGCGGCCTCTATCTGCACCAGAATATCCAAGAGCTCTTCGCGCAGCTCTCCGACCCACCTGGAGAGCCCGCCCTCAACCTGATCCAGAGCGAGCCGCATCCCCTTATCCGTGCGCGCGCGGATCAGATCCAGAACCGCTTCGGCCTGCGCCAGGTCGAGACGGCCATTGAGGAAAGCCCTCTTGGTGAACTCGCCCGGCTCGGCGTGGCGCGCGCCGCAGGAGAGCACCAGCTCCAGCACCCTGCGCACCACAAAGGGGCCGCCGTGGCAATGAACCTCCACGACGTCTTCCCCGGTGTAGCTGCGCGGCTTGCGCATCACGGCCAGCAGCACCTCATCGACAATCTCGCCGCTCCTCGGCTCGCGGATCGCGCCATAGTGGAGCGTGTGTGAGCGCAGCCTGCCGTTTCTCCCTCCGCTCCGCGCAAAGATCCCCTTTGCGATCCGCTCCGCCTCGGGGCCGCTCACGCGCACAATGCCGACCCCGCCTTCGCCCACCGGAGTAGCGATGGCTGCTATGGTATCCTCTTTGTACATGAAGGCGGTTTCATCTTAGCAATTTTCTTCTTGAAGGCAATAACGAGCGGCGCGTTCACATGGGCGTAAGGCTTGGCTAGCGCCAGGAGCGCAAGAACCTTATTGAAAGGAGGAGCGAGCATGGCCGACTCGAGACGACGACTCCCGCGAAAAAACTTTACCGTCCGTAGAGTCGTTTCACGAAACCGCTCTCTTCGATCTCCTTTAGGATTGTCGGATCAATGAGGTCGTTAGGGGTGAATTTCTTGACCTGTGGCCGGCTCTTGGCTAGCTGATCCAAAATGGTCTGGATGCCCGCGGGACTCGGGTGGGGAACAGCAGGAATATACTTCTGGGAATATTCCTCGTAGGCTGTCAGCATCACAGAGATATCGTCCAGGCGGGTATATTTCTTCAGCACACTCAGGGCGAGTTCCTTGTTGGTTTTGAAGAGGTAGATCCCTTCAAGATAGGCTCTCATGAATCGGAGCACTATCTCACGGTTATCCCGGATAAAGCTCTTCCTGGTGCCGAAACCGTGCATCGAGTAAGGGACTCCGAGCGTACTTAAATCAAAAAGGAGAGAAGAGCCGCTCCGCAGCGCAACCGTGGCCACGGGCTCGGACAAGACTGCGGCATCCACGGCTTTATTCTGCAGCGCTAGCAGTTCCTCAAGCTCACCGCCGACCTGAATGATTGCGACGTCTTTATCCGGCGCAAGCCCCCAGAGATCCAACGCGTATCGGAGCGCGGCATCGCTCACCCCGCCCAGGCGGGAGATGCCGACCTTGCGCCCCTTGAGCGCCCTGGGCTCTTTGATCTCGGGTTTAGAGACGATCTTGAAAATAAACGTGTTGAGAGTGGCGGTGAGTCCAACGAAGTCGGCACCGGCCAGGTTGGCGTTGATGTTGGCAACGCCGGCGCTGGTGACAAACTGGACCTCGCCAGCCAGGGCGGCCTGGATGGCCCTGGAGCTTACCGGGATATAAAGCAGCTCGGCCTCCAAGCCATGCTTCCGGGGTAGGTTCAGCTCCTTCATGATGTAGATAGGGTCCATCTGGATGGCGATCGAGGTATAGGCGGCCCGGACCTTGGGCAGTCCCTGCCCGTACGCCGGCTGAGCAACGAGAAGGAAGAGCAGAAATAAATGAATCAGGACAGTTCTTAACATTCGTCCCTCCTCGCTTTCAGGCGCTCAAGGCCTTCTGCCACGGGCTTAACTCCTCGGCGCCGGAAAAGGCGAATCTCTCAAGCGCCTTCGGATCCAGCTCAATCCCCAACCCCGCTCCCTCGGGGGGCGACATAAAGCCATCTTGGGCTTCCAGAGGCTCCGTCAGCAGCTCGCTGCGGAGCGGGTTCTCCGTACAGTCGAGCTCCATGATGCCGCTGTTCTTCAGCGCGGCCGCCAGATGGAGGCTCGCAGCCAGGGCAACGGCATCCCCCCAGGTATGAAAAGAGACCGAAAGCCCGTGGCGGGCCGCCAGCCCGGCAATCTCGACCACCTCGCTGATTCCGCCGGCGCGCGCGACATCGGGCTGTAGGATATCAACCGCGCCCCGCGCAATGAAATTCTCAAAGGCAAAACGGGTATGAAGGTTCTCGCCGAGGGCGATGGGGACTTTGCCTTGAGCCCTCAGTGCCGCATGCCCCTTGATATCCTCGACAAAGAGCGGCTCCTCCAGGAATGCCGCCCCGCAGGCCGCGAAGGCCTCCGCGGCCTTTAAGGCGACTCCGAGCGTGTATCCCTGATTCGCGTCGGTCATCAAGGTAAAATCACTGCCCAGCTCCGCGCGCACGGCTCGAACGATCTCGATATCTCGGGCCAGATCAAAGCCGACCTTGATCTTGGCGGCGCGGAACCCTTTCTCGGCAAAGGCGAGGGCCTTCTTGGCAACCTCTGCCGGTGCCTCTGGATAGAGGGCCGTGGCATAGACAGAAACTTTATCCCGCGCGGCCCCGCCCAGCAGTTTGAAGAGAGGCTCACCCTTCGCCTTTCCTAGAATATCCCAAAGCGCGACATCCACGCCGCTCAGCGCGACCACTCCAAGACCCCTTGAGCCGAGCTCCTTTGCAACGGAATGAAAATAACTGGTCTCCCAGAGCTCTTTGATCTCGCAAGGGCTCTTGCCAATGAGCAGGGGTTTTAAAACCCTCTCGATCATCACCTCAAGGATTGCCCCGTTGCCCGAACAGGAGCCGATGCCCGTGATCCCCTCATCTGTCACCACCTGGACCAGTAACGTAGAGCGGTGGCTCCGTTGGCCGCTGCGGCTCACAAACCGGCCCTGTGGTGGAATAGAGGCGCGCAGCCGGATGCTTTTTATGCCGGTGATCTTCATCCTAAGTCATTTCCCAATACTGTCCTTCAACCGGGGCGCCATCCACATGCTCATATTCCGTTGCATCTTCTCCGCGGGTCCTGCCTGTGGTTTCGACTCTTGCAACCTTCCGGCCTTCCCTCCAGGCGCTGAAGCGGAGCAGCGCGAGCGGCTTCCGACCGCTATTCTCGAACCAGTAGTACCACCCTTCCGGAAGCATGATCCCTGCTCCCTTCTTGAGGGCTGTTGCGTTGCCCTCTTTGTCGTAAAAAGTCACCTCGCCGTCTAAGACGATGAATGCGTGATCCTCGCCGGGGTGGGTATGGAGGCTGTTCTTGCGTCCCGGCGAATAATAATTGAGCCCGACCGACATGAGCCCGGTCCTGACCAGCGGCATGATGCTCCTCCCCGCAGTCAAAAGAGGCGTTCTCAGCTTGAAAGTAAAGGCGTCCATCTCTTTTCCTCCTCCGCGCGAGCTTTAGAGGAAAGCTGGGCTGGCTGTCAAGCGGCTCCTAGCGAAATTTGCCCGCCAGCCGGTCGAACATGGTGACGTAGGTTTTATGAGCGGCGGCGGGGAGACGGTGAAATCACCGGTGCCGTGGTTGATGACAAGGGGTTGGCTTTTGCATCATGAGCGCGGATTGTGCTTTTATACCAGCCACGAACTGCATCGAAGGAAAGGAGAGGAAAATGGCTAAGATCGGCTTCTGCTTCGTCAACCCGGCGCCGCAGATCCAACCTGGACAGGCAACCCATGCGGCCAAAAAATGTGAAGAGATGGGGCTTCACTCGTTCTGGATCATCGACCGGATCGCTTACGACAACCTGGAGCCTCTCACCGTGCTGGCCCAGGCG
>JACPDC010000047.1 GCA_016184235.1 Deltaproteobacteria bacterium
AAGGTTGTCCAGGTGGTCGCGGCACTCAGGCAAAGCACGGCGCAAGCCATCGAGACAACCGTCTGCGAAAATTTCATGCGCTTGATCAAGGACGACCCGTGGGTGTCAAAGGTCCACTTTTAGTCCCTTTTGAATTAAACTATCAGCTCGTATGCAACCTAGCTTTCAAGCAAGAGTTTTCTAGCCATCAATCTCCATGAATCGAAAATCCAAAATCCAAAATCCAAAATTTCCGCTTGATCGGATTCGCCGTACCCTGCTCCGCTGGTACCAAAAAAACCGGCGCGAGCTTCCCTGGCGCCGCACGCGCGATCCCTACGCTATCCTGATCGCCGAGACCATGCTCCAGCAAACCCGGGTCCGGACCGTCCTTCCCTATTACCGCCGGTTCTTGAAGGCCTTTCCGACTGTCGGGGCGCTGGATCGAGCATCGAAGGAGAAGGTGCTGGCGCTGTGGAGCGGTCTTGGCTACTACCGCCGGGTGGAAAATTTAAAGAGGGCCGCGCGCATCATCGCGCGGGAACATGGAGGCAAGATACCGCGCCAATTCGATTCGCTTCGAGCCCTGCCGGGCGTCGGCGCCTACACGGCGGGCGCCCTGATGAGCATCGCCTTCAACCGCCCCTATCCGGCCTTAGACGGCAACGCGCGGCGCGTCCTGCTTCGGATCTTTGGCATAGAAGACGAAAACGATCTCTACGCCATCGCTTCCCGCGCGGCCCGTTGCGCCCGGCCCGGTGAGTGGAACCAGGCGCTGATGGAGCTCGGCGCCACAATCTGCGTCGCCCGAAATCCTCATTGCCCGCTCTGCCCTGTCAGGCAATCGTGCGCGGCATGGAGATGCGGACGGGCCCTGGAAAAAGCGCCATCGGCCCCCACGCGCGCGCTCGTCCCTCGACTCGCTTCGCTCGCTCACGACGACCCTGAGCGAGGGCCCACGGTCACAGGCCGTGGCCCACGTCGAAGGGTCGAAAAGATCCAGTGGCCCCTCCTAGTCATTCAAAAAAGGCAAAAAGTGCTCTTGCGACGAAGGCCGGCAGCGGCTCTTCTGAACGGGCTCTGGGAAGCGGCTCTTCTGAACGGGCTCTGGGAACTCCCCGGCGGAGAGAGGCAGCGAGGCGAAAGCCTGACAGCCGCTCTCACGCGCCACCTGAACGGCCTCGGCAGCATAGTGGATCAGTCGCTCCTCGTCGGCGAGGTGCGCCACAGCATCACGCACCGGCGCATTCGCGCGCCCGTCTTTCTCCTGGCTCAACCCGGGAAAGAGATCCGCCCCGGCCGCGGCTGGCGCTGGGCACCGCTCTCCTCGCTGCGGCGCTATCCCCTCTCGAGCCTGAGCCTCAAGGCCATAAAGCTGGCCACGGAGCGATGAAGCGCCTGGTGATTACAAGCCTTCTGGTGAGTGTCGCCGTCGGCCTGGCGACCTACGAATACTCGGCCTTGCCCGACGTCACCCTGTTGAAGAAAAACAACCCCAGGACCACGGCCCTCATGGAGCTGCGCGATCAGGAATACCGCGCGAAAGCGGCCAGGCCCGCGCGCCGGCAGAGCTGGGTTTCCTATGACGCGGTGGCGGAACATCTGAAAAAGGCCATCCTCATCAGCGAAGACGCCGCCTTCTTCAGCCACAAGGGCGTGGACCTTTTCGAGCTCAAGGAGGCGATCAGGGAAGATTGGGAAAAAGGCAAACTCAAGCGCGGCGGGAGCACGATCACCATGCAACTGGCGCGCAACCTCTACTTGAGCCCATCCAAGAATCCGCTGCGCAAGATACGGGAGATCGTCATCGCCTGGCAGTTGGAGCGGGCGCTTTCGAAAAGGAGAATCTTCGAGCTGTACCTGAACGTAGTGGAATGGGGCGGCGGCGTCTACGGGGCCGAGGCGGCCTCGCACCACTATTTTTCCAAGTCAGCCCGGGATCTCGATCCGGAGGAGGCGGCCACCCTGGCCGCGCTGCTTCCCAGCCCGAGAAACCCCCGCGAAAAGGGACTGCTTTACCGGAGAAACCTCATCTTGACCCGCCTGGCTCAAATAGGCTACATCGGCGAGGAGCAGTCGAACTACGCAAAGCAGGTTCCGCTATTCCACCGGGAGGAAAGCGTATCCGAAGGGCGAGCCGAGCCGGAAAATTCCGCTGGCTCAGAGGACAAACCTCTACCGTGAACATCATCGCAATGTTAGCGGACTTTTCCGGCGCCGCAGCGTAATTATCCAGATGGCCGCAGTCAAAGAATCGAGCCCCGTCCTGATCGTGGAGGACGACCGCAAGACAGCCTCCCTCGTAGCGCTTTACCTCGAGCGTGAAGGGTTCAAAACAATCTCCGCCTATGACGGCAAGAAGGCTTTGGAGCTGGCGCAGCAATACCATCCAATCTTTGTAATCCTGGATTTGATGCTGCCAAGCGTGGACGGCTGGGAGATCTGCCGGGAACTAAGACGCTCCTCCGAAGTTCCGATCCTGATCCTTACGGCCAGAGAGGAAGAGATGGACCGCGTATTGGGGTTGTCGCTGGGTGCCGACGATTACGTCGTCAAGCCCTTTAGCCCTCGAGAGCTGGTCGCAAGAGTGAAGGCGATCCTGAGACGGGTAAGGCAGCATACAGCCAAAAAACAACCTCCCCTCTCCTTGGGAGCGCTCACCCTGAACCACGAAAAACGCCGCGTCACCTTGAAGGGTCAGCCGGTTTCACTCACGCTTTCAGAGTACAAGCTCCTTGAGACCCTTATGGCCGCTCCCGGCCGGGTCTTCACCAGAGAGGAGTTGCTAAACTCTCTCTATCCCACGGGCGAGTCCGTGATCGACCGCGTCATCGATGTCCATATCGGCAAGCTTAGGCAAAAGATCGAGGATGACGCCACAAGACCAAGGTACATACAGACAGTCAGGGGTCTGGGATATCGCCTGACCGAGGGGAATGAGTAGGATGAAGAGCCGTCTTCTGTGGAAGCTCTTGGGCGTGAACATTCTGGTCATCGGAGTGGTCATCTTTATCGTCTGGCTAGCCATCGACTACCTCGCCTCGGACTACTTCATGACCTTAATGAAGGATTACAACATCTCGCCGACCAGCGTGCACCAGATGTTTCTCGACGCCACCCACCGCTCGCTCATCTGGGCGACACTCGTGACGTTGGGCTTGGCCGCGATCCTGAGCTTCCTGTTAACGAAAAGGGTCTTGGCGCCCTTGACCCAAATGACCGAAATCACCAGGCAGATCGCTACGGGAGATTACACAGCCCGCGTCCAGATTGCTTCGAGCGACGAAGTGGCTCAGTTAGCGGCGGCGTTCAATCAAATGGCCGTAAGCCTTCAAAGGGTCGAGCAACTGCGCAAGACTATGGTCATCGATGTCGCCCATGAGCTTCGGACTCCGCTCACGAACATGAGAGGTTACATCGAGGCCCTCAGGGACGGGGTCATCGTGCCATCGAAAGAGACCCTTGAATCGCTCCACGAGGAAACGATCCGGTTGAACAAATTGATCGAGGATTTGCTGCAACTGGCCCGGGCGGACGCCTCCAGAGGAACCCTGCGCCGGGAAAAGGTCGTCCTTCAAGCCCTGGCAAACCAGGTCGTGGGCCCCTTTCAACCGAAGTTCGCCGCAAAGGGAATCGCCCTGAGAGTTCTGCTCGCGAACGCCGAAGGCCAGATCCTTGCGGATCCGGAGAAGCTTTCCCAGGTATTCAGGAATCTCCTGGAAAACGCCTGGGAGTACACGCCGCAGGGCGGCCACGTTGAAGTCTTCGCCGAGCGATTACCCGACATGGTCAAGGTGGTCTTCTTGAATACCGGCGAGGGAATCGCATCCGAAGATCTTCCCTTCATCTTCGAGCGTTTTTACCGTGGGGAGAAGTCCCGCTCCCGCGACCACGGAGGGGCAGGAATTGGCTTGGCAATAGTAAAGGAGCTCGTCGAGGCCCACGGCGGGGAGGTGGGGGCGCAAAGCACCCCTGCCGAGACACGGGTTTGGTTCACCCTCCCCCTCTAGCCTCGCCAGTCTCCAGCCTTCATCTTTACAAAATCTTTACTTCCCCTTTATCGCTTCTTTAACTTCCTATCCTAGCTTCTGGTCAAATCCTAATCTCAGAAAGGAGAACCGAATATGAAAAAGTCAGACGGAATGATATGGGGCGTGCTGCTTCTTTGCGCGCTTGCGGTCCCCGCACTCGCTGCGCAAGAGGGCAAGAAAGGCATGATGGAAGGGGAAAAAGGCATGATGCAGGAAGAGAAGATGAAGGAGGGAGAGAAGGGGATGATGAAAGAGAAGAAAGCGGCAATGAAGAAGAAATCGGAGCCGAAAAAGGGAACCGGAATGATGAAGGGTGAAGACGGGATGATGGAGAAAAAGGAGGACATGATGAAGAAAGAGAAAGGGATGAAATAGCTCCGACCAAGTCCACGGGGCTGGAACCTTTGCCGCGATGAAAGAGTTGTTATCAAAGAGAAGGAGGTAAGAAATGGCTTGGATCAAGACTTTTGAGGAAAATGAGTCCCGAGGGCTCCTGTGGTGGGTCTATAGGGTATTACTGTGGTCCCGGGGAAGGGTACCGAACATAGTCAAGGTATCCAGTCTCCACCCCCGTCTCCTGGTGGCCCTTGGACCTCTCTTCCGTACCCTCATGGAGGGACCTTCCCCGCTCTCGCGAGCGCAGCGAAAGATGGTAGCGATAGTGGCCTCTAAAGTGAATAACTGTTTTTATTGAACCGAGTCCAACGGAGAGTTTCTCCGTCAAGAAATGGAAGATTCGAAGCTGGCCGATGCGCTCATGGAAGACTACCGCACAGCTCCGCTTGACGCTGCGATGAAGCGGCTCTTGGCCTTTGCGGAGAAAATGGCCTTAGATGCCACTCGAGTCGGACCAGAAGATATCGAGAGACTGCGAGATGCCGGTTTCTCAGATCGGGCGATCTTGGATGCCGCTCACGTCACAGGATTTTTCAGCTACATGAATCGGGTGGTCCAAGCCCTCGGCCTTGACGCCCAGCGAGCCCTGAAGACCCGTGTGGCGCACGGTTAAACGATACCTGGTCACCGTCCTGGCCTTGGCCGGGCTGGCAGAATGAAGTTGCAATCAACTCCCTAAGATCAATAGTTGCTCCGGCCCAATGGGGCTGGTGAGGAAAATCCATGCTGATCAGAAGGCCAAGCGATATCAAATCGTCGGAAATCACGGATGAAAAGCTTTACCTGAGCCGGCGAAAGTTCCTGGCCGCAGGTTCCGGGGCGCTGGCCGCCCTCGCCGGCGGAACAATGCCGGATTGGTTGATATCGGCAACCGAGGCTCACGCCGGCGTGAAGCTAAATAACCTCCGCAAGAGCGCGCTAAGCACGGAGGAGCCGCCCAATTCATTTAAAGACATCACCACCTACAATAACTTCTACGAGTTCGGGACAGACAAATATTCCCCGGCGCGCAACGCGAAGGGCCTGGTCACCCGCCCCTGGACGGTGGCGGTGGAAGGCGAGGTCAAGCGGCCAAAGCTCTACGACATCGACGACCTGATGAAGCTCGCGCCGCTGGAGGAGCGCATCTACCGGCTGCGCTGCGTCGAGGGTTGGTCGATGGTCATCCCCTGGGTGGGGTTCCAGCTCGACGCGCTGATCAAGAGGGTGGAGCCGACTTCCAAAGCCAGATACGTGGAGTTTGTGACCTTGCTCGACCCGAAACGGTTTCCCGGCCAGTATCGCGGCGTTCTCACGTGGCCCTACGTTGAGGGGTTGAGATTGGACGAGGCCATGCACCCGCTGACCATCTTCGCCGTCGGGCTGTACGGGGAGATTCTGCCGAATCAGAACGGCGCGCCGATCCGCCTGGTGGTGCCGTGGAAGTACGGGTTCAAAAGCATCAAGTCGATCGCCACGATCCGGTTCGTCGAAAGGCAGCCGGTCACGAGCTGGATGAGGGCCGCGCCCCACGAGTACGGCTTTTACTCCAACGTCAACCCCGAAGTGGACCATCCCCGCTGGAGCCAGGCGCGCGAGCGGCGGATCGGCGAGTTCGGTAAGCGCAAGACTCTCATGTTCAACGGCTACGCAGA
>JACPDC010000048.1 GCA_016184235.1 Deltaproteobacteria bacterium
GGCGCTGGCCAAGACGGCCAAAGAAGATCCCATGGACCTTCAGCCGATCGTCGTGCCGCACGAGATGGCGGCGGTCTCCATGGCCCATGGCTACTACAACGTCACGCAAAAGCCGCAGATAGTGCTGGTCCACACGCTCCCGGGCACGGCCAACGCCTTGGGCGGCATCATCAATGCGCAGTCGTGCAACGTGCCGATTTTTTTGGTGGCCGGCCGGACGCCGATCACGGAAGGGGAGTTGCGCGGCGGCAAGAGCCAGAATATCCATTGGCGGCAGGAATCGCGCGATCAGGGGAGCCTCATCCGCGAGTTCGTCAAGTGGGACTACGAGGTAAGGACGAACCAGAACCTCGCCGCGGTGGTCTCGCGCGCTTATAAAATCGCCATGAGCGAGCCGCGCGGGCCGGTCTATCTCACGCTGCCCAGGGAGTGGCTCTGCCAGCCGCTCGAGTCCACGCAGCGATTTTCCGAGTCGTTGGCGCCGGCAACGAAGACGCAGGCCGATCAGGCGTCGCTGGAAAAGAGCGCCGAGCTTCTTATCGGAGCCGAGAGTCCCCTGATCGTAACGAAGTATCTCGGGCGCAATCCCGAGGCGGTGTCGCACCTCGTCGAGCTCGCCGAGATCCTGTCCATCCCGGTGGTGCAGCAGCTCAATCATCTGAACTTCCCGACGGATCATCCCCTGTACGTCGGCACGCAGACCGTCAAGCACGCGAAGAACGCCGATCTCCTTTTCTTTATCGACATCGATGTGCCGTGGGAGCCGCCCGGCCGCAATGTTCTCAGACCCGGCGCGAAGATCATCCATCTCGAGCGCGACCCGCTGTTCACCTCCATTCCCGGGTGGAGTTTTCCCGCCGACCTCGCCGTGACGGGCTGTTCGGAGATCTCATTGCCGGTTTTGAACTCGATCATCAGGGCGAAACTGGCGGCAGCGGCCGGTTCGAGAACGAAGCTCGACGAGCGGCGCAAAAAGACCGAGGCGGAACATTACGCGATGATTCGCGAGCTGGAGGCGGGCATCGAGGCGGTCAAGGACCAAAAGCCCATGAGCCCGCTGTGGGTCTCCAAGTGCATCGGCGACGTGATGGACGAAAAGACGATTCTCGTCAACGAGACGGTGACGTCGCGGCTGGCGGAAGTGATTCCGCTCACCCGGCCGGGCTGTCAATTCGGCACGCCGATGGCGGGTCATCTCGGCTGGGGGCTGGGCGCGGCGATCGGGGCGAAGCTCGGGGCGCCGGAGGCCACGGTCATCGCCGCTGAAGGCGACGGAGCCTACATGTTTTCCGCGCCGACGGCCTGCCACTTCACGGCGCAGAAGTACCGCATTCCGTTTCTCACCGTCATCTACAACAACCAGGCCTGGAACGCGAGTATCAACGCGGCGCGCGGGCTCTATCCTGACGGAGTCGCTCAGAGGACCGGTAATTTTCCCGGGACTGATTTGAGCCCCTCGCCGCGGTTCGAGCTCACGGCGCAGGCTTGCGGCGCTTATGCCGTGCGCGTTGAAGATCCCGGCGAGCTCCCCGGAGCCCTGAAGCGCGCGCTCAAGGTTGTAAAGGAAGAACAGCGCCAGGCGCTGGTCAATGTGATCTGCAAGAGCCCGTTGGCCTAACAGCCTGCTGAAAAAGGCCTATCTGTCATCAGCCGGCCTGGAAGTTTCTCTCAGGTCCGATGCGATACACCTGTGCTACGCTCCACGGAAGATACGCTTGATGCTGCTCGCCTGACGCATCGGCCCTTCGAGATCCCCCCAGGCCGGCTACAGCGGGAAAACCACGACGTGGGTCGGCCGCACCATAACCTTGACTTTCGTCCCGCGCGCCAGGACTCGATCCGAGGACTGGCTGCTGCGTAGACGTTTCCCCGAAGGCAGGGCGAGCGCGTAACGGTTCTCCGAGCCGCGAAATCTTCTCCCCGCGATGACGCCGTCGCCGTCCTCGCAGGGCTCGAAGTGCACGTCATCGGGCCGTATCATCAACTCGACCTTAGCGCCCTTCGGCAGCCCTGAGCCGTCCTGGAACGTCCCCACCTCGGTCACGATCCCGTCCTGCACCTCGCCCGGGAGAAAATCCGCCTCCCCCACGAAATCTGCGACGAAGCGGGTGGCCGGGGTGTGGTAGAGGACCTCGGGGGCGGCGAGCTGCTCCAGGGACCCATTGTTCAGCACCCCTACCCGGTCCGCCATGGACAGGGCCTCTTCCTGATCATGCGTGACCAGAATGGCGCTCATGTCCGATTCCCTCAAGATCCGCTCCACCTCGCGGCGCATGTCCGTTCTCATGTCCGCATCCAGATTGCTGAAAGGCTCGTCGAGAAGAATGACTACCGGACCCGGCGCCAGCGCCCGGGCCAATGCCACCCTTTGCTGCTGTCCCCCGGAAAGCTCGTGCGGGTAGCGCTGGGCCATCCCGCCCATCCCGACGATTTTCAAAACCTCCATGGCCCGTGCCTCTCGTTCTTTTTTCCCCTTGCCGTGCAGGCCGAAGGCCACATTCTCCAGGAGCGTGAGGTGAGGAAACAGGGCGTAATCCTGGAAGACCATGCCGATCTTCCGCGCCTCGGGCGGCACCCAAAAACCATTGCCCGCCACGGGCGCGCCGTCCAGCAGGATGACCCCCTCGTCCGGGACGTCAAAACCGGCTATCAATCGGAGCGTGGTGGTCTTGCCGCAGCCGCTCGGCCCCAGGAGCGCCAGAATCTCCCCCCGGTTTAACGTGATGCTCAGGCAGGAGATGGCCGGAGAAAATCTGGGGGAGTACTGCTTCGTGACTTCTCTGAGCACCACCAGGCTGCGGTCATCCATAGACGCTGCTCAACCTCTCGTGGAGAAGGCCATAGCGAATGCCCTGATCGCTCACCGTGACCTCGTCCATATGGAAGAAGGCCATAATTCTGTCGATCAGCGCGGCGCCGGCGAGGATGACATCGGCCCTCTTGGGCTCCAATCCGGGAATCCGGCGCCGCTCGGCGACACTCTCGGCCTTGAAAAGTCCGATCTGCCGCCGCACCTCGGTCCGGCTGAGACGGCTGCCGTGGACTTGGCTGTGGGAATACTGCCTTAGCCCCTTCTCGATCGCGGCCAGAGTGGTAAACGTCCCCGCTATGCCCACCATGGCGTGAAAACGGCCTGTTACCCGCCAGCGACGGCGCAGCGTTTCCAGCTCGCTGTCGACGGCCCCGGTGAGCTCGGCGTATTCTTCGTCGCGCACCGGGTCCGATGTGAGAAAACGCTCTGTGAGCCTGACCGAGCCCAAGTCCAAGCTGACCGAGCGGTGCAACGCGCCTGCCTTGCCCCAGATAAGCTCGGTGCTCCCCCCGCCCACATCCACCACCAACACCTCCTTTTCCCCGAGAGCGAGTCCTCTCTGCACCGCGAGGTAGGAATAGGCGGCCTCCTCTTCCCCGGACAGCACCCGAAGATCCAACCCCAGTTCGTGTTGAAGACGCAATGTGAAATTCCCGGCGTTTTGGGCGTCCCGGAGGGCGCTGGTCCCGGCGGTCACGACTTCATTCGCCCCCAAATCCCGGCACCTCGCGAGATAGGACCGGAGCGCCTCGACGGTGCGCTCTTCCCCTTCCGCGCCGATCCGCCGGGTCCGCTCCACTCCCTCTCCGAGCCGGGTGATCTCGGCGCGGTCATCGAGCACCCGGAAGGTGCCATCTGCTTTCATGTCGGCGACCAGCAGGAGAATAGCGTTGGTGCCTATATCGATGGCGGCAAATCGCTTGGTGAGGGCTTTCCCGCGGGCACTGCCCGGCATCTTACTGTACGACCTGGACTTTATAGCCGCATTCCTTCTTGTGACAGCGCCGGACCTTCCCTTCGCGCTTGGTCACTTTCTCCAGCAGTATAGGCTCCCCGCACTTGGGACAGGCCTCCGCCACCGGACGGTCCCAGCTGGCAAAGTGACAGTCGGGATAGCGGGCGCAGCCGTAAAAGAGTTTGCCCCGCCGCGATTTCTTTTCATGGAGACTGCCTTCCTTGCACTGGGGACAGCGGATGCCGAGGTCCACCGGCTTTTCCAGGGGACGGATGTTCTTACACTCCGGATAACCGCTGCAGCCGAGGAAGCGTCCATATTTGCCCCAGCGGAGCAGCATGGGACGGCCGCATTCCTCGCACGTCTCGTCGATCTCCGCCTCTGCCGCGACCTGAACCACGCCGTCTGCGCCGCGGGTGAAGTTTTTGGTGTTCTTGCATTCCGGATAGCGCGGGCAGGCGAGAAACTCCCCGTTTCGCCCCCACTTCACCACCATCATCGCGCCGCACTTCTCGCACGCGATATCGGTCGGCACCTCCTCGCGCTTCACATCCCGCATCTCCGTCTCCGCCTTCTTCAAGTCGCGCGAGAACGAGGCGTAAAACCTCTTCATGGCCTTGGCCCAGTTTTCCTTTCCCTCCTCGACCTTGTCCAAAACATCCTCCATGCCGGCGGTAAACTTCACGTTGAGAATGTCCGGAAAAGAATCCACCAAAAGATCCGTGATCAAGAAACCGAGCTCCGTCGACGCCAGGCACCTTCTCTCGTCCAGCGTCACATACTCTCGATCGAGAATATTCGCGAGGATGCCCGCGTAGGTGGAAGGACGACCGATGCCGTCTTCGTCCAGCTCCTTGATGAGAGTCGCCTGGGTGAAACGGGGCGGCGGCTGGGTGAAATGCTGGTGCGGGTCCAGCGAGAGGAGCTTCAGGGCCTCTCCCGCCTGGAGGTCCGGCAGCGTGGCTTCTTTTTCCTCCTCCTCGTTCGACTGAGGCTCACGAACGTCCTCGTCCCTCCCCTCGATGTAGAGCTTCATGAAGCCGTCGAACTTGAGCTGCTGGCCGGTGGCCCGAAACAGCGCCTGGCCCACCTGGATGTCGAAAGCTGTTTGATCATACACCGCGGGCGTCATCTGGCTGGCCACGAACCGATCCCAGATCAGGGAATAAAGGGCAAAGGCATCCCGTCTGAGATAGCGTCGCACCCGCTCCGGCGGGTATTCCGTCGAGGTCGGCCGGATCGCCTCGTGGGCGTCCTGAGCCGCCTTCTTGGAGCGGTAG
>JACPDC010000049.1 GCA_016184235.1 Deltaproteobacteria bacterium
GGCTCCCATACCACGTCGACCTTGGCCTCCGTGACACCGGGGACCGCTTTGATCTTGCCCTGCACCTCGGCGGGAAGAGATTGCGCCACCGGGCACTGGGGAGAAGTGAGGGTCATGCGGATCTCCACGGCGCCCGCCGCGTCGACTTTGACGTCATAGATGAGCCCAAGATCATAGATATTGACCGGGATCTCCGGATCAAAGCAGGAGCGCAGCGCTTCGACGACCTGCGCCTCCAGAACCAGGGAATTCATGCTCTCCATAAAGAGTCCTCCCCGACTAAACGATCCCGAGCTCGATTTTTCCGGGTTCCGATATCCTGCTCTGGTCCCACGGCGGATCCCAAACCAGCTCCACCTCGACTTCCTTGACCCCCGGCACGGTGCGGATCTTGTTCTGGATATCCACTTTGAGAATCTGTCCCATGCCGCATCCGGGCGCCGTCAGCGTGAACTTCACCTCGACCCGGCTGCCGCCCTGCGGGAGAGACTCCACCCGGCAGAGATAGATGAGACCAAGATCGACGATGTTGATCGGGATCTCCGGATCGAAGCAGGTCTTCAACTCATCCCAAACCAGCTTTTCGATCTCCGCCGGCTCTCTTCCCGCAGCGGCTTTCCCTGTCTCTTGCGCCGCCGCGCCCGCCATCCCGAGCGCGTCCGCGTCCCTGCCCTCGATGCGCGCCATGTATCCCCGGTCGGTCATCACCGTAAAGCTGCCGCCCAGAGACTGGGAGATCCACACCGGGCTGCCCGCCGGGAGTCTCACCTGATCGCCGCTGGGAATCATGACCGCGTCGCAATCCCGCTTCAATGTGATCGGTGCGTCCCCTTTCATATTCATATGCTGACCTCCCTATCTTCGTTACTCGTTACTGGTTACTGGTTAATTTGTTAATCGATTAACTAATAACGAATACACTAGTAACGAAAGAATCACTCCGTCGAGGCCGTTCCTCCTGCCTTTTTCATCGCCGCTTGAAACGTGTGCCACGACAGGCTGGCGCATTTTACCCGCGCCGGGAACTGGCACACACCCGACAGGACCGCCAGCTTCCCGAGATCGGCGGCGCCGCCGTTGGCACCGGGCTCTCCCGTGAGCATTTTGTGAACCCGATCGAACAGGGCCTCGGCCTCGCCGGCGGTCTTGCCCTTCAGGCTCTCCGTCATCATGGAGGCGGAGGCCTTCGATATCGCGCAGCCGGAACCCTCGAAGCTGATCTCCCTGATCACCTCGCCATCCAGCTTCACGTAAACGGTCACCTTATCCCCGCACAGCGGGTTGTAGCCATCCGCCGTCCGGTCCGCGTCCTTCAGCTTATGGAAGTTGCGCGGGCTCTTATTGTGGTCGAGGATGACCTCTTGATAAAGCTCGCTCAGCTCTGACATTAGCGGAACACCTTCAGGACCTTGTGCACACCCCGCACCAACACATCCACTTCCTCTTTAGTATTGTAGAAGGCGAAGGAGGCGCGCGCCGTGGCCGGGACACCGAAGCGCTGCATTACCGGCATGGCGCAGTGGTGGCCGGCGCGTATGGCGACCCCCTCCCGATCCAGGATCGTCCCGATGTCGTGCGGGTGAACCCCTTCCAGGACGAAGGAGAGGACCGCGGCTTTCTCCTTAGCCGTTCCGATAACCTTCAACCCCCGGATCGCCGAAAGCGCTTGCGTCGCGTAAGCCAGCAGCTCCCGCTCGTAAGCTGCAATCGCCTCCAGACCGATCCCGGTCACGTAATCCACCGCCGCGCCGAGGCCGATGCCGCCCGCGATGTGCGGGGTGCCCGCCTCGAACTTGTACGGCAGCACATTATAGTGGGTTTTTTCGAAGGTCACCAGGCTGATCATGTCGCCGCCGGCCTGGTAGGGAGGCATCGCCTCGAGGTGGGGCGCCTTGCCGTAGAGAACGCCGATGCCGGTGGGGCCGAACAGCTTGTGACCCGAGAAGGTATAAAAGTCGCAGTCCAGCGCCTGGACGTCCACCGCCATGTGCGGAGCCGCCTGCGCCCCATCGAGCAGAACCGGCACGCCGCGCCGATGGGCCAGCTCCACGATCTGCTTGACCGGATTGACCGTGCCCAGGGCGTTCGACACATGGGCCACCGCGACCAGTTTGGTCCTGCCGCCCAGCAGCCTTTCGTATTCCTCCAGCAATAGCTCGCCGTCGTGATTCATGGGAATCACGCGCAGCCGCGCGCCCGCCTGCTCGCACAGGATTTGCCAGGGCACAATGTTGGAGTGGTGCTCCATTGCCGTGATCAAGATCTCATCGCCGGCCTTGACGAACTTCCTGCCGTAGCTCTGCGTTACCAGATTGATGCCCTCGGTGGTCCCGCGCACAAAAACGATCTCTCTGCTGTCGCTCGCGTTTAGGAAACGCTGCACCTTGGCCCGGGTCTCCTCGTACTCGGCGGTGGCGCGCTCGCTCAAATAGTGGATGCCGCGGTGGATGTTGGAGTTCTCCGCCTCGTAATATCGCCTGACCGCGTCGATCACGCACTGGGGTTTCTGGCTGGTGGCCGCATTGTCCAGGTAGACAAGGGGCTTGCCGTGGACCCGCTGCCGGAGGATCGGGAAGTCCTGCCGGATCCTGGCGATGTCCAGCGGACTCCCGGCCTTCTCCCACCCTTCGGAAACAGTCGCTGGCCGCGCCCGCTTCATGGCTCCCTCCCCGCCGGCGAGTCTGCCTGGAATTTGCCGGCGAGCAGCCGGTCGAGCTGGACCCGCATCGGCTCGATCTTGATTCGATTGATGATATCGCTGGCGAAGGCGTAAGTGAGCAGGCTGCGGGCCGTCTCGACGCCGATGCCGCGCGAGCGCAGATAAAAGATCGCGTCCTGGTCGAGCTGGCCGATGGTGGAGCCGTGGCTGCACTTGACGTCGTTGTTGTAGATCTCCAGCTGGGGCTTGGTATCCACCCATGCGCCCCGCGACAGCAGGAGGTTTTTATTGGTCTGCTTGGCGTCGGTTTTGTGCGCCGCTTTGTGCACGTAGATCTTCCCGTTGAAGATCCCTCTCGCCTTGCCGTCCAGAACCCCCTTGTAAAGCTCGCGGCTGGTGCCGTGCGGCTTTACATGGTCGATGCGCGTATGGTTATCCACATGCTGCTCGCCGCTCGCCAGATAAAGACCGTTGAGCGCGCACTCGCAGCCCTCTCCGTCCAGCACCGCGTTGATCTCGTTCCGCGCCAGGATCCCTCCCAGTGCGATGGAATGCGACGAAAAATTGGCGCTGCCGGCCAGATGGGCCTGCAAGGTGGCGATGTGATAGGCCCGCTCGCTCTCGCGCTGCAGCTTGTAATGTTCGACCACGCCGTTCTCCCCGATCACGAGCTCCGTCACCGCGTTGACGAGATAGACCCCTTCCCCGGCGCCCAGGTAGCTCTCGACGACCGATGCCTGGCTGCCTTTTCCGATCACGATCAGGATGCGGGGATGAGAGACCGCGGGCTCCGGTCCCGCTACCGAGATAAAAAGCAGTTGGATCGGCTCCGTCAGTATCCTGCCCGGCGGCACATACAGCGCCGCCCCGTCCCCCATCAGGGCCGTATTGAGAGCGACAAAGGCGTGGTTCTCGTAGCCGGCGTAGCGCGCCAAGTGCGGCTCCAGCCATCCCCCGTCTCCCTCGAGAGCCGCGGCCAGGCTGCTGATCTCCACGCCCTCGAGCGGCGGGCGCGGGGACGAAAGCCCGGGCTCGTAATAACCGTTCACGAAAACCAGCCGGCACGCCTCGAAGCTCCCGAGAGCGGCGCGGGCCGCCGCGTCCGCGGCGTCCCTATCGAGACCGCGCCGGGCGGGCTGAAAGACGGTGTTCGCAATCGGCGCGACATCGGTGTATTTCCATTCCTCGTTCCGGGAGGTAGGAAATCCGAGCCCGTTGAAGCGCGCCATGGCGCGCTCGCGCAGGTTCCGGATCCAGGCCTTGCCGTTTGGCAGCCCGCCCTTCTCCATTTCGGAGAAATGGCTCTCGTAGAGGGTCTTGGCTTGAGCCGCGCTGCTCATGGTCCTTTAAGCGCCCGCCCGCTGGGCTTTCTCCTGCTCGTCTTCGATCCAGGCATAGCCTTTCTCTTCCAGCTCCAGCGCCAGCCGCTTGTCGCCCGACTTCACAATGCGTCCGTCGAAAAGCACGTGGACGTAGTCGGGAACGATATAACCCAGCAGCCGCTGATAATGGGTGATGACGATCATGGCGCGCTCGGCGCTGCGCAGCGCGTTGACCCCGTTGGCCACGATCCTCAAGGCGTCGATATCCAGGCCGGAATCGGTCTCGTCCAGGATAGCAAGCTTCGGATCGAGCACCGCCATCTGGAAAATTTCGTTGCGCTTTTTCTCGCCTCCCGAGAAGCCTTCGTTGATCGGGCGGTTGAGCAGCCCCTGATCCATCTCGACCACTTTCATCTTTTCCTTGATCAGCGCCAGAAAATCCATCGCGTCGAGCTCCGGCAGGTCGCGATGCTTGCGCACGGCATTGAGCGCCGCCTTGAGAAAATAGGTGGTGCTCACGCCCGGGATCTCCACCGGATACTGAAAGGCGAGAAAAATGCCCTCGCGCGCCCGCTCCTCGGGAATCATCTGCAAGAGGTCTCTGCCCTGGAAGGTGACTTCACCGGCGGTCACCTGGTAATTCTCCCGCCCCGACAGGACGTGGGCCAGCGTGCTCTTGCCCGATCCGTTCGGACCCATGATTGCGTGCACCTCGCCCGCCTTGACCGTAAGGCCGATTCCCCTCAGGATCTCGCTATCCGCCACCTTCGCGTGCAAATTTCTTATTTGAAGCATCGTAGAATTCCTTTTCCGAACGACTTCCTCAGTTGTGCACGGCCAACAGCCGCTCCTTGAGACCGTGCCGGACCGCGATATCGCCGATCGAGACGCTTGCGAGATAGCCGGCCAGGAGGGTCTGCGCCCTGTCCCAAACCGATATCTGCGTGCAGACGGAACAATAGGAGCAGTAATCCTGCCCGCTCTCCAGGCATTCCATGAGCACGAAAGGTCTCTCGACCGTTTCGTAGACCTCTTTGAGGCTGATGGTCTCGGGAG
>JACPDC010000415.1 GCA_016184235.1 Deltaproteobacteria bacterium
GCGGCCGATGCCGCGGGCAAAGCCCGGATGAAGCCGTGGATCGACAACGCCGTGCGCTTGATGAAAACAGGACGCAGCGCCGGACTGCCGATCTGCTTTGCCAAGGGAAATCACCGGCCGGACAGCTCCACCTCCGCCCTGCTCCAGACCGACACGGACATGGGTCTGAGACCTTGGCCCGGCGGTGTGGCGAAGAAAGGAAAGATGCACGTCAGCGGCGGGGACTGGAGCTCGGAGGTGATCCCCGAGCTGGAGCCCCAGCCGGACGACTACTACATCCCTAAATACCGGTGGAGCGCCTTTCACCAGACCTATCTGGATCTCGCATTGCGCGCCCGCGGCATCGATACGGTGATCATCTCGGGCGGCTCAACGGACGTAGGGGTCGCCTCTACGGTTTTTTCCGCGCGCGACATGGACTATAACACGATCGTGGTGAGCGACGCCTGCGGCACCTCGCACGACCGGCGCGCCCATGATTTCTTGATGGAGCTGATATTTCCCCGCATGGCGAGAGTCCGGACGACCGAGCAGGTCCTCAAGATGATCCAGGAGGCCCAAAAAAAATAGCGGAGGAGAGATGGCAAGCAAACCGACATACAAGTTCGGCACGAGCCACAAGATCAAAAAGGTGGGGAGGATGGATCTGCCCGGCGGCGGCCTGGTGGCGGTCGAGAAGGGCTATGCCTACGTGGGTCACATGGATCCGCCGTACGGAACCTCGATCATCAATGTGCGCGACCCCAAACAGGGATGTTATGCTGGTCAACTACGAGAGATACGCCGGCAACAAAGAAGCGCAGGGAGGATTGAAGATATTTGACATCTCCAAGAAGGCCGCGCCGCGCGAGATCGCCTTTTTCAAGGCGGCGGGAAGAGGGGTCCATCGCTTCACCTTCGACGGAAGATACGCCTATATCTCTCCGGAAATGGAAGGTTACGCGGGCAACATCGTGATGATCCTGGATCTGAAAGATCCGACTAAGCCGGAAGAGGTCGGACGCTGGTGGGCGCCCGGACAATGGCTCGGCGGGGGCGAGAGCCCTGCCAAGGGAGACCGCCTCTACGTGAGCTACTGGCACGGCGGGCTGGTGATCCTGGACATCTCGGATATGAGTCGCCCAAAGATGGTGAGCCAGCTGGACTGGAGCCCGCCCTTTCCGGCCCCGACCCACACGACGCTCCCCATACCCTGGAAGATCATGGATCGGGACATCCTGGTGGTCACCGATGAAGAGGCGCAGAAGCTTCAGCCGCAGCCCCAGGCTTTCTTCTGGGTGGTGGATATCACCGAGGAGACGAGGCCCACGCCGATCGCGACATTCCTGCTCCCCGACGGCCACAAGACGGCCGGTCGTTTTGGCGCGCACCAGCCGGCGGAGCAGGTTCACGGCAACACCCTCTACGTGACCTGGTTTTCCGGCGGCTTGAGGGCCGTCGATATCTCGAATCCCTATCTGCCGAAAGAGGTCGGCTTCTACATCCCGCTCCCCGGAAAGGGACAGAAGAGCGTCCAGAGCAACGATGTCTTTCACCGCAAGGACGGGATGCTGTTCCTGATCGATCGGCTCGACGGCCTGGAGATTTTGGAGAGCCAGATATAAAAGGCCGCCGAAATAGGCATGAAGCTCTACAACTCCGCGATCTCAGGCAATTCCTACAAGGTCCGCCTGCTGCTCCATCAGCTCGGGATTCCCTGCGACATGATCGAGGTCGACATCTTGAAGGGCGGGAGCCGGACGCCGGAGTTCCTCAAGATCAATCCTAACGGGAGGACGCCGGTGCTTGATGACGACGGCTTCGTGCTCGCGGAATCCAACGCGATCCTCGCCTATCTCGCGCGCGGCACACGCTATCTCCTGGATGAGCGCCGCCAGTGGGCGCTCATCTTTCAGTGGCTGTTTTTTGAGCAGTATAGCCACGAGCCCTACATAGCAACGTCGCGCTTTCTCCTGCAGCACAAGCCGGATACGCCCGAGCGCGCCGCTGCCCTTTCCGCCAGACGTGACGGCGGCTGGGCGGCGCTGCGCGTCATGGAGGGACATCTGGCGAAAAACGACTTCTTCGCCGGCGGCTACACCATCGCCGACATCGCCCTTTTCGCCTACACGCATGTCGCGCACGAGGGGCGCCTGGATAGAGCGCGTGAAGAGTCAGCCGGGCTTTATCCCGATGATGTGCCAGCGATAAGGCGCGGTCGGAGAGAAACCTTCCTCGCAAATTCACTTCCATACTTTCCCTTGCAAAGACTGCTCTAACTGGTATATGTTCCGCCTTTAAAAATCTTCGAGGAGGAGATCGTGAAAAAGCTAACAATACTGGGGGCGCTTATTCTCGCGCTCGCACTAGGTACTACAGCTTATGGGGTTCCTCCAGGCCAGCCATTTCAGGAACTTCTGGATCTTATTAACAGCTTAGCAGCCAGAGTCACCGCGCTGGAGACCTCTGGCGGGGGCGGGGCAACGAGGTCGGTTTTTCAGGAGACTATCGATCTCGATTCCACTGGAGACGAGGTGCGTATCGAAGCCGCCGACAGCCAGGGGGTTATCCGGACTCGCCATTTCAAAACCTTTGAAATTCCCGACCTGTCGTTGGCCGACCCTCCAGCCGTCACGTTATTCCACCGGCGCCGCACTGACCGCCCAGTTTTCACCACGACGGGGTTCTTTGTGGGCGGCCTGGCGAATAACTTCAGGGCGCAAAACGACATCACCAATGTGCTCATCGAAGAGGGAAAGATTCTTCTTCAGTTCCGAGTCGACCGTTCCAACGCCGCCCCTCTTTATGGACTGGACGGCCCGGGAGGCACCGGAGAGTTCCGTCTGGTTCTGATCCGATAGCACCGCCGGACGTTAGACGCCTTTAACGGCACTCCCTCTACCCAAGCCACGGCAGAGTCTGCGCGAGTAAAGTGCCGACCATCATGCCGAGCAGAGGCTTCTTCGACCAGGAGGCGATGAAGACTGCCGCCACAAGGGCCAGGCTCCGGTGCGGCGTGTCCGCCGCGTCAAAGCGGCCGGCGCTCAGAAACAGGCTGGTGGAAACGATGCTCGCTATGATGGCGTAG
>JACPDC010000191.1 GCA_016184235.1 Deltaproteobacteria bacterium
GACGGCGTTCACGACCGCCCCCGGCAGGTCGAAGGCTCTCAGGCATTGCCATGTCAGGCGGCAGGTTCTTCGGTGGATACGAACAATCTGCCGGCTCCATTGCTCGAGGGTCTGCGGTATCGGGCATTTGGCGCAGATCATAGAGGCGTCTTTTCCCGAGAAGGCCATGCCGTCCACCTCCAGGTCGCGCAGGTCGGTCGCGGCCCACCTCCCGGCGTCCGCCGCTGTGCCGAAGAGCCCTCTGGCGGCCGAATATCTTCGCCCATTCCATGCCCGCCTGAACTGCTCCCCTACATCGCCCGGGCCGTTCGCGGCATCGACCCTGCCGAAATCGGAGCCCTCGCTCACCACCCCGCAACAGGGAGAAATGGTGCCGCCGGGATTGACGATGGAAGCATAGTATAACCACGTGCATGGCCTGAGCTGTTTTCCTCTCGCCCGCAGCTTGGCGATCGACCGGTTGACCGCCTGGTACATGTTGTAGCGGGGATCCTTGGGCATGGAAACGGTCCCGTCCGGCGGCAGCCAGGCGGGCACCGCGCTGTAGCTGTCCACGCCGATCTCGGCCATTTGTGCGGAAAACTCATCGATCTCGCTCTCATTATGAGCAAACACGTGGTAGGAGACCGAGATTACCGGCGTGGGGCTCCCGAGCGCTGCCCTCGCGCGTATGAGGGCGCGCACGTTCTTGTGGACCAGATCCAGGCTCGATCCCCGGCGATACTGGGCGTGGACCTGCGGCGAGGCCCCGTCTATCCCGATCTTCAGAGAATGCAGTCCCGAGCCCACAATCTCCTCGCATTGCCTGTCAGTAAGCGGCACGCTCAGATTCGAGCTGGCGGTGACGATGATTCCCCGCCCGGCGGCGTAACGAACGAGGGCGGCGAAATCCCTGTGCATCAAAGGCTCGCCCCAATTGTACATGTTCAGGATAAACACCCAATCGGCCAACGCGTCGATGGTCTTCCTGAATGCCTCGGCGCTCGCCAATTCCTTCGGCCGGTCGAGCAGACCCGTCCCCGTCGGGCAGGAGGGGCATTTCAGATTACAGAACGTGGCCGGTTCGTAATAGAGGATAAAGGGAAGCCCGCGCGCCTCGATTTTCCGGAGACGCCGGTCCAGAGAGAGCCGCAAGATGTTCGTGAACGCCTTGAGCGGCTTCCCGCCCCATGTCCGCATCTCGTGCTGCCGGGAGGCGAGCCTGCTCTTACGCCGGTCGGCCGGTACGGGGCCCCGCATGGTCAATCTCTCCCCGTCCCGGCGCGCGGCAGAGCCAGGTGGCGCGCCTTGCCCACGAGGTAGCCCCAGCATTTCAAGATGCGCCCTTCCGTTTTGTACGCCTTTTGCGTTTTGCCCAGCGTCTTGTAAATGACCCAGCGCATGCAGTTGGCGAAAAGGTTCGGCAAAACATGGAGCAAAACAGAGTCGCGGCGGTAGACGCTCCGGCTCAGTCCTTTGCGGTACTGCACCTGCCGCTTCACCTCGAGCCCGTAACGCGCCGGATCGAGCTCATGGTAGACCACCGCATGGGGCGTATAGCCGATCTTGAACCCGGCTTGCCGGATGCGCATGGAATACTCCGTATCCTCGCTGAAGCCGGAGGCGCCGGGCCCCAAACGCGTGTCGTAAAAACCGACCCGCTCGAAGACCGCGCGCTTGAAGGAGCCGTTGGTTCCCGTGAGCCCGCGAATCTCTCTGACCTGATCGCCGTAATCGATGATCGGGATGTTGTACTCGCGCAGTCTTTCCGGATCCGCGGATCTTCCCTCGGGATCCACGCCTGGGAAAATCCTGCCCTGGATGGCGTCAAAGCTCGTCGATCTATGGGCCTCCAGGACCTTCTCCGCCCAGTCGAGCGCGACCACGACGTCATCGTCCAAAGGACAAATAACCTCCCCTTGCGCCCGCTTGAGCCCCTGGTTCAATCCCCAGGACTTTCCCGGCGTAGGGTCGAGCACCTCGACCTTCAAGTCCGCCGCCCGCGCCAGCTGCCGGATTTTCTCCGTGTTCTCCGCCGCGCCATTGTTGATGACGATGACCTCCCGGGCAGCCTCGACCCTCCCGAGAGAAGCGACCAGACTGGCAAACAGCCGAGCCAGGCTCGGAAGCCGGTTGCACGTCGGGATGATAATCGTGAGATCCATAGCCCCTATTTCCAGCCGAGCAGGCTCAACAATCCCCGTATGGCCTCTGCCGTGCGATCCTGCGGCCGGTATCCCAGCTTCTTGATGGGGTCGCAGCGAAACGGCACCCAGGGAGTCGGCGATGGGCTGCCGCGCGACGGAACTTCCAGCTCCACCGCGCGCCCGTAATCCCTGCGGGCGACTTCGACCACGCGCTGCGCCAGCTCGCGGATCGACAGGACATTATCGCCGCCTACATTATAGACGGGATCCGGCGGCGAAGCCATTCCCAGCAGCAGCTCCAGGGCCTGGATGATGTCCTCGATCGCGACAAAGTCCCTGCGCTGCTCCCCGGTGCTCGCCAAAACGATGCGCGACCGCTCGACCGCGGACCGGCAGAAGTCATTCAACGCCAGCATCCAGCAGTCGGCCCAGAGATGAGCCGGGGCGCCGTAGCCGTTGGTGGGCCGGATGCTGACCGCCTCCAAACCCCGCGCGCGCGCCTGGGAGACGAACATCTCCCCCAGGAGGTGCGAGATCCCGTAATGGAGCAACGGGCTCGGCACAGTCTCTTCGGTGATCTCCGGGGCCGGCACTTTGCCGTAGACGTGAAAGGTGGAAAAGTAGATGAACCTCTTCACCCCGGATGCGGCGGCCTGCTGGAGCGCGTGATACGTCCCCAGGCCGTTGACCAGAACGGATTGTCCGGGCTCTTTTTCGCAGATCTGCTGATTGACCGAGGCGCAGTGAATAACGGCCGAGCCGGCCCGCAGGGTCCCTTTTAGGCTATCGGGCTTGGTCACGTCCGCAGCGCGCACGTCGAATCCCTCGGCCCACCGCATCGCCTCCGGGCCCGGCACCAGCCCGAGAATGGCAACGCGCCGGCCGCGCCTGCGGAAATGCTCGGCGATGCGGCCGCCGAGGTAGCCGAAGCCTCCCGTCACCACGATCTCAGAGTAGTCCGGTCTGTCCATGGGTTTCCGTCGCCGCCGCAACGGGGCGACATTCGATCTCAACCGGGTGACGGATGACGGCTCTTGGAGACACTCAGTAGCTGATGCCCGCGGCCCGGACTTCGGCTTCCATCTCATCGCGGGCCCTTTGCAGTTCTTCCCGGCCCAGGCTCGAAGTGGAGACGATGGCCCGGACCGCGCCCATCCTGCCTTTGTAAAAGACCTCGTCCGGCTGCACGCCTTCATCCATGACCTCGGGCTCGTAGAAAAAATTGTCCATCAGCGCCGCGTCCACGTTCCACTGGAGATCGAAATCCGAGAAATTTTCTCCGGGATGATAGCCGTAGCTGTCGAATTCTTCGTCCACATCCGCCCCGTCCCCCCGTTGCCGCATCACCGCCTTGTAAATCGGCGTGCCCGCCATCGGTATGTAGGAGCAGAGGTCCACTTTGTGGTGGATCCTGCGGTTGGCGCGAATCAGATGCCGCCGCAAGAAACTCTTGGTCTCCTCCAGGGTTTCGTAGGTCTCGCCGGGAAGACCGATGATAAAAGAGAGCTTGCACCGGATCCCCACCTCGTCGCACCACTCCAACACCGTCGCGTTCTGCTCCACCGTCGTCTCTTTATGAATATTGTCCAAAATTTTCTGCGATCCGGACTCCGCCCCGATCAGGACTTCGCGCAGCCCATGATCATGCATGAACTTGAGATACTCTTTACCCCCGTGCTTGCTGATGATGTCCACGCGGCAGAAACAACGCCAGATAAGGCCGAACGCCTGGAGATGGCCGCACAGCTCGCGCACCCTGCGCGGGTTGATCGGCAGGATGTCGTCGTAGAATTGAACCGCATCGAATCCCAGCTCCCTGATCTGCCGGAGCTCGTCGACCAGCTTCGGCATCGGAGTGTTACGAACCACGCGGGACCAGAGGTTGGGAGAGTCGCAAAAGTCGCAGCGCTTCGGACAGCCGCGCGAGGTAAACATGGTAGTGCCGCGACGCTTCTCCCCATTCTCGTCGGCTAGATAATAACGGTAGTGGTCCGCATACGAACGGTTGGGGATAGGAACGCTTCCCAGATCGGCGACAAAGGGCTCCTCGATGATTCCCTGTTGATAACGCTCCGCCGCCTCTCTATCGCCGTTTCTCGAACCCGCTAAATCCTCGTCCGAAAGAAACTCCAACGGCATCCCCCGCTCTATGTGGGAAATCGCCTTGAGCACGGCCTGTTCACCCTCGCGGCGCACCACCAGGGGATAGTACTTGCGGCTGTTGCGCGGATAATTGGTCGCGTGCGGGCCGCCCAGCACTGCGGGTACTCCCCGTCTCCGGAACTCGAGCCCCAGCTTTCTGATCTCTCTCCCCTGAGGCGAGGTCCCGGAGACCAGATAGGCGTCGAATCCGCGAGGAATGTCTTTGGGTTTCAAGTTGTGTTCCGACATGTCTATAAAGGAGACTTCATGTCCCGCCCGCTCGAGAACGGACCACAGCCACCAAAGCCCCAGCGGTGGAAAAACCATCGGGTCTTCGAGAAAGGTCGACTTCGGGAATATCAGGCAAAGCCGCATACGCTTCGTTACCCCACCGAGGACAGCCACTTCATGACCGCCTTGGACAGCTTCCTCAGGTCGCCCGGCAGGACGTGCCTCCTGCCGAGCTTGTACAGATACCTGGCAAAGAGGAGACAGTAGCTCCTCAGGAGAACCAGCGGCTCCGCGCCCGAAAGTTTCTTGACCGCGGTGATGCTGTCCACCAGCCCGATCACCGCAAACTTCCGCGAGACCAGAACCATCTCCTCGACCACCCGTCTCGGCCCTTCCCAGGCGTAGGTATCGTGGAACGCGATCACTCCCCCCGGCGCCACGAACGGCTCCCAGAGCAGAAAATCCTGCCTGACGGCCTCGTAGCTGTGATCGCCGTCGATCCACAGTAGCCGGACAGGCCCGCTCCATCCGGTCGCCGCCTCGTCCGATCTCATCACCATCGGCCTCACTTGATCGGCGACCTGCTCCTGCCGGACGTTGTTGCGAAATTCCATCTCCGAGTCGACGTCCTTATGGCCGTGGGCTTCCTGGTCGGGCCCTCCCTTGTGAGGATCTATCGCATAGACCTCTTCGCGCCGGCCCTGCTTCGATCCCTTGGCCAGGATCACCGTCGACTTTCCTTTCCAGCTCCCGATCTCCACGATCTTTCCCTCAGCCGGGCCGGCCGCGGCCAGCGCGTACAGATACAACGCCTCATGATAACTCAGCCACCCCTCCACCCGGGAAAGCAGCTGCTTGATATAACCGCCGGGCAAAGGACCCAGCCGCTTTCTAAAAAACAACCATCTCACCGAAAGCAAATGATTCCTTCCGCTTCGTGGATCGCCCGGGGGCCGCGCCGCATCATCCCCGCGCCTCAGCTCCAGCTCGCGCGCGCGTATTCCCAGTAGTAACGAAGGTTGAGCCGTCGCGTCAGCAGGGCCTTCTTATACATATCCTTCGCCTTCTCGCGCTCGCCCAGCCTTTCGTAGTGCCGGCCCAACCGGTAGTACTTGCTGCCTAGCTTCTTGTCGAAGATGCGCCTGCCGATACGCTGATAGACCTCCGGATAGCGCTCCCGGATATTCTCCAGGCAATAGACGCCGTATTCGTAGTGGGAGTTGACCATGCTCAAGCTCTTGGGATGAATGCGCTTCCTTACTCCCACGTAATCGACGAAACGCATCGTATAGTAGGCGCCGATCCGATAGAACAAATGGAGATCATTCATTAAATAGATCTCTTTGTCAAATACGCCCACGCGCGCGAATACTTCTTTGCGGACCATGAAAGCCGACGTCGTAATCAAATTGTCGGTATAGATCTCTTGCAGCGACACAGGCGCCGCGGCCATCCGCTTGGCCCTCGACGGATCGACCATGATCTTCTCTCCTCCGTCCGCAGCAACGACTTCCCCTTGTCGCTCCGAAGCGTCCGACCCGGCAAAATAGATCACGTTGTCAAAGGCCATCCCGGTTTCCGGGGATCGCTCGGTCTCTTCCACCAGCAGCCTCACATGCTCCCGGTTCCAGAGATCGTCGCTGTCGATGAAAGCGATATAGTCCCCTCGGGCCAGCTCGATTCCCTTGTTGCGGGCGGCGATGTCCCCCTGATTGGGCTGGGTGTGCAGCCTCACGCTTCCGTGCGAGACGTACCCCTGCACTACCTCAGCGGTCCCATCGGTCGACCCGTCGTTTACCACGATGATTTCCAGCGGCGAGTAGGATTGCCCGAGAATGGAATCAAGCGTGTAGGGAATGAGCCCCGCGTTGTTGTACGTCGGTATGATCACCGAAACGAGGGATCCTGCCATTGCTCAATCTCTTCCGGCCGCGCCGGGCAGCAGCGCCGAGCGGTCGCCTCTTCCCTGCGCATCCACGCGAGCCGCTGTGGCGTCGGGACGGACACCGATTCCCATCTCCCTGAGCGCGACCTCGGCGGCTCGCCGCGCCGACTGTCCGTCCAGACGGTAGCACAGCTCTTCGCGCATTCGCCTCCGGCCCAGGCTATCCAGCGTCGGATCCGCGATATAATCCCTGATGGCGGCGATCAATTCTTCGGCGCTGTAGGCCAGCCGCAGCCCGCCGGTCTCCGCTAGTTTGCGGTAATGGCTGCGCTCAAAGATATCCCGAAAACGGCTTTCCTTTATCCCCTCGGCAAAGGCGATACAAACCACCGGCCGATCCAGCGCTACGGCGTCGATGGTCAGAGTGGAAGCGACGTTCACGACCAGATCCGACCAGAAGATCGTCGAGGCCATCATCAGCATATCCGACCAAGTGGGGTCCCAGCCGTCGTGCAGCCGAGACGGCCGCCCCGGCTGCTGCACGACTACGTTGGGCCGTCCGGCGAAACGGCGGAAATATTCTTCCCGCAGGCCCGGCGAGCTGATCGGATGAATGCGGATCAAGAGCTGCGCCGGCAGCCCGAGACGGCCCGCTTCTATAATCTCGCACAGCTTTTCGACCACCCGCGGCTCATCGGGAATAAAACCCTCGGTCGAGGCGCCGTAGGTGAGAAGCTTCCTTTCCGGATCCAATCCATGCGCCTCGAAAAACTCCCGCCGCTCCATCAGCTGCGCCGTGTCCGCGTACAGATCGAACTGCGGGACTCCGACGACGTCCACCCTCTCCGGAGGAAAGCCGTGCAGCTCGCCCGCCTCCCTCCTCATCCCCTCGTTCCAGACGGCCATGCGGTCGGGCACGACGGAAAGCGGCCCTTTGCAGATGAAGTTGTCCCAGCTCTCGACGAGACAGAGCACGCGAACGCGCCGCCTCTTCGCCTCTTTCATCGCGTGCATGTTGGTGCCGAACGGCCTGGTGAAGATCACCAGATCCGGCTTATAGAAGTCGTACAAACGCGCCACTTCCTGTTTTTCCTGGTAAACGGCAAGCTCCCAATCGTTGATTTGCTGCTCCGTGACGCCGATCTTTCGCGCGAACCGCCCTAGAAAGTCACGCCAGATAAGGCCCGCCCGCCCTAGTTGCGCGAGGCGCCTAACCCGTATCGCCTGCGTCAGCCCTCGACTGACCCAAACATAATCCTTGAGGTTTTTAAGTCTTTTTTCCCAAAAACCAACTCTGGTGCGCGGCCACTTCTCGACGAAAACATTAGGCGCGGCAAACTCCTTCCGAAATTCGCTCTCGTCTCCTACTGGAGAAAGGATAACAACTCGCACCTCTGGTTGCGCGATGAGCGTCTTAAGGAAATCCGTCCGCAGCAGGTTGCGATTCGAGATCCCCTGGCGGAGAAAGAGAAAAAGCGTCTTCACACTAGAGTCCTTTCGCGCCTGGAAAAAGCTCCTCTACTCCTGCCGAACATTTCGGCTCCGGCCCATGGCAACCTCCGCAAGCGTGAAATCCAACTCGCTGTTGATATCGATGGACTCCAGCTCATCCATGATCAGAGGAATGATCTCGCTCCCGGTGGTGGATCGGAGATTCCATATATTCGACGGCCGTAACACATCCATGGAGGCGTTCTGCACATAGACCGTGGGCAGGAGATGATACGAGAGCGTGTGGGCCTCGGGCAGCTTCTGCTCCAGCGGGACAAAAGAGCGGATCCGGCGGCCGTCCCGCTCCATGACCCACATCTTGTGGGGGTGCTCCGAGCACAAGGTCACGGTGCGGACCGAGTGGGCCTCCGGATCGTCGAGCAGCAGCTCGACGCCGCGATCGATGGTCGCCGCGGTGCGAAACGGGGACGTCGGGCGCAGCAGCACCACGACATCGGGCTCGTAGGACTCATGGTCTCTCAGCCAGCTTAGCGCATGTCCGACCGCCTCGAGCTCCGTGGAATGACCCTGCGAGATTTCCGCCGGCCTGCGAAACGGCGCCTCCGCTCCCTCCTGCACCGCCACCCCGGCGATGGCATCGCTGTCCGTCGATACGACGACCCGGTTTACATAGCGCGAGCGCCTGGCCGCCTCGATGGCGTAGGCGATGAGCGGACGGCCGGCGAGCGCCTTGATGTTTTTATTGGGCACCCGCTGCGACCCGCCTCGGGCGATGATCAAGGCCATGACCTTCATGGTAGCGCCGATCCCCATATCTTACTCACACTCCATCACCCTCTGTGCCAGGCTCTCCCCGTCGAGACCGTGGTGGCGCAGCACCTCCTGCGGCGTTCCGCAGGCAAGGTAGCCTTCGACCCCGAGCTTTTGGAATCGCCTCGCTCCCAAGAGCCCCGTGCCGGCGAGCGCGTTCAGCATGGCGTCCCCCAATCCGCCGACCGGAGAGTGGTCATCGAGCACAAAGATCCTGCGGTACGACCCGACCGCCTCCTGCAACCAGGAACGGTCGATGCGATTCAGCCAGGGCATGTTCAGCACCTTGAGCCCGAAGCCGCGCTTCCCGAGAATCTCGGCGGCATTCAGGGCCTCGTGGAGCATGACCGGACCGTAGGCAAAGAGCAGAGCGTCCGCGCCTTCCGTCAGCGCGACCCCCCGGCCCGGGGTGAGCTTATAGCCCGCGGGCAGCGCGATCACGCGCGGCGACGGGCCGATGACCAGCCTCAGCGCGCAGCTCCCTGTCGCATCGTTGACGCAGTAGCGCAGCGCCATGCGCGTCTCCTCGGCGTTGCACGGCTCGACGATCAGGCAATCGGGCAAAGCCCCGAAGAGCGATATGTCGCGCACGCTCTGATGGGAGGAGCCGGGCCCGGCCGGAATCAACCCGGCATAGTGGCAGACGTAGATGATCTTCCGCCGCTCGCAGCTGTTGTTGTAGATCTGCTCGTTCGCCCTGGCGGCAAGAAAGCTCGCGAAGCTGTTGACCACCGGTAAGAGCCCCTGCAGCGCCAGCCCGCCCGCCATGGAAACCATATCCTGCTCGGCGATCCCGTTCTCGATAAAACGCTCCGGGTACTTGCGCTCGAAGGCGCGAATGCGGCAGTCGGCGGCCAGATCCCCGTCCAGGACGACGAGCTCTTTTTTTTCGGCGGCGATCTCCACCAGCGCTTGGCCAAAGGCCTCGGACACATACTCCGTTGAGACACCGCCGGAGCCCCTGGGCTCCGCGGCAAGCTCCTCCAGGGCGAGCGGCGCAAGGCCGAGCCGCTTCAGCCGCTCGTCGATCCGGGCGAGAATCTCCTGGTGGCCTTTGCCATAGCTCTCGTCGTCCGGCGCCCCGGAATGCCAGGCATAGAGCCCGCCGGAGGCTTTCAAAGCCGCCGGGTGCTCCATGAACGAGACGCCCCGTCCTTTAATAGTGTCGGCGATGACGATCTTGGGCTTCTCCGTGATTTTCCGGAACTCACCGAACACCTTCTCCAGCTGGCGGAAGTCATGGCCGTCGCAGCGCGCCACGTGCCAGCCGAAGCTGCGCAATTTGGCCTCGAGGTCGGCCAGCGAGGTGATCTCGCTCACCGGCTTGTCGGACTGAACCTTGTTGTGGTCGACGATCACATGGAGATTGGTGATCTTCTGATGGACCGCCGTCTGCAACGCCTCGTAGATTTGCCCCTCCTGGAGCTCGCCGTCGCCGGTCATTACGAATACTCTGCCGCCGAGCCCGCGCAGCTTCTTGGCGAGGGCGATCCCCTTGGCCTTCGAGACACCCAGGCCCAGAGATCCCGTATTCGCCTCGATCCCAGGCGTGCCGACATCGGGGTGGCCGTGAGTGCCGTTCAGCCGGCGCAGCCGGATGAACTGATCCTTGGGGATGATCCCGAGGGAAAAGAGCACCGCGTAGAGGCCCGGGGCATCGTGCCCCTTGGACGAGAAGTAAATGTCCCGCCCCGCATTCTCGACGCCGTTCTCCGCCGTATTCATCTCCGAGCAGTAGAGCATGGTGACGATGTCGAGCGAGCTGAAGCTGGAGCCGAGATGGCCCGATCCGGCCCGCTTGACGGTCGCCAGGGTATTCGCCCGGCACATATCGGCCAGCAGCGCCAGCCTGTCGTACTTGTCGATGGCGGATGCGCGGACGCGCCGAAATTCCTCCACCGGGATCAGCAGGATCTTGACCATGAACGCACGCGGCTTGGACTTCTCAAAGCTCCTCGGGATCGATGCTGATGTAGACATCCTTCAGCTCGGAGTAGAGATCGAGCGCTTCCGTGCCGGGCTCGCGCCAGCCGTTGCCGGACTGCTTCGCGCCGCCAAAGGGCATGTGCGGCTCGCTCCCGTAGGTCCCGGCATTGACCACGACGACACCCGCCTCGATTTTCCGGGTGAACTGCAGGGCCCGGTGCAGGCTGTGGGTATGGATGCACGCCGTGAGGCCGTAGGGAGATCGATTGGCCAGGGCCAGAGCCGCTTCGAAGTCGCGCGCTGGATAGAGGCAGGCCACGGGGCCGAACAGCTCGGTGCTGGAAATTTCATCGCCCGGGTCGATCCCCTCGATCAACGTAGGGCTCATGTAGAAGCCGTCGCGGTGCTCCGGGCCGGTGAGCCTGTGGCCGCCGGTCAGGAGGGTCGCTCCCCTTTGAGCCGCGCGCTCCACGAAGCCGAGCATCGCTTTGAGCTGCCTCTCGTTGATCACCGGTCCGAAGTCGTCGTCATCCCCCGGCCCCACCTTGAGCCTTTTCGCCCGCTCGACCAGCAGGTCGCGAAACGACCGATAGACAGACTCGAAGACGATGATGCGGCTTGCCGAGGCGCAACGCTGCCCGGCATTGCTGAATGCCGAAAGCAGCACCCACTGCGCCGCATTCTCCAGGTCGGCGTCGTCGCAGACCACCAGGGGATTCTTACCGCCAAGCTCCAGGGAGACCCTGGCGAGTCTCTCCCCCGCGATCGCCCCGATCCGCCGCCCCACGGCAGTGGAGCCGGTAAAGCTGATCACGCCCACGTCGGGATTCTTGACCAGAGGCGCGCCCGCCTCTTCGCCATAGCCCTGCACGATATTGAGCGCGCCGCCAGGCAGCCCGGCCTCGTGCGCGATCTTGCCGAAGATCCAGGCGGTGGCCGGCGCATCCTCGGCGGCCTTCAAAACCGCCGTGTTGCCGCAGATCAAGGCGGGAAAGACCTTCCACGCCACATTGGCGATCGGAGTATTGGCCGGCACGATGAGCCCGGCCACGCCGACAGGCTGGCGAATCGTCATCGCGTAGCGGTGCGCCACGCCGCTGGTGGTGGTGCGGCCATAGAGCCTCTGCCCCTCGCCGGCCATGAACCTTCCCAGGGCGATTGCGCCGTCGGTTTCGCCCAGCGCCAGCTTGTACGATTTCCCGGTCTCCTGGGCCACGACCCGCGCCACCTGTTCGCGCCGCTCCTCGAGCGCCGCGGCCACGGCGTAGAGAATCTCCCCTCTGCGCACCGGCGTCAGCTCGGCCCACGAGGGCTGGCGCTGCTTCGCGACGGCGACCGCGCCCTTCACGTCCGCCTCCGCGGAGCGGGCGGCGCGGCACAACAGCCGGCCACGGGCGGGAGCCAATTTTTCGAAAAGCTCCCCGGAGAGCGCCGGCCACTCGCCGCCTTCCACCCAGTTCGGGATCGCCTCGGGGAAAAGTCCGGTTCGCATGATCCCCTCACCACGCGGTCCAGCCGCCGTCGATCACCAGGTTGGCCCCGGTCATGTACGAGGAGGCGTCCGAGGCGAGAAACAGAATCGCCCCGTTGTATTCATCTTCCCGCGCCATTCGTCCCATGGGCGCGCGCTGCGAATAGTTCTTCACGAACGACGGCTCCTGATGATTGTAGACGCCTCCCAGAGAGAGCGCGTTGACCCGGATTCCCCGATCGGCCCAATAAGTGGCCAGATAGCGCGTTAGATTCAGCACCCCGGCTTTGCTGACGCCGTACGCCGCCGGTTTGAGAAACTGCCCTGTCCGGCCGGGCGCCGAGTAGATGCGCTGGTCGGGAGACACCATGCCGTAAGTGGACGAGATGTTGATGATGCTTCCGCTGCGCGCCTTCCCCATCCGCTCGCCGATAACCTGGCAGCAGAGAAAAACCCCGGTGACGTTGACCTTCAGCACTCTTTCCCACTGGGACAGAGAGCCCGCTACGGACTTCTCGCCGGCGGGCTGCGGCGGAAAGTCGATCGCCGCGTTGTTGATCAAAATCCCCGGCGCACCCCATGCCGCCTCGAGCTCGTCCGTCGCCTTCTCCAGGCTCCGGCGATCCGTGATGTCGACGGCAAAAAACCGGACCTCATGGCTTTGCGCGAGCTTTTTCAATGCCGCATTGGGCTTTCCCTGCAGATCATAAACGGCCACCTGAGCGCCTGCGGCCGCGAGCGCGCCTACGTACTGCGCGCCGAGCTGCCCCATACCGCCCGTGACCACCGCCACCCGGCCTTTCAGACTAAAGAGCTTTTCCAGGTAACTGGGCTCACCTGCCATGGGTTCCGCCGCTCTTATTCTTTCTCAGTCTGAGCAAAAGGTCGCATATCTCCCTGACCGCCCCCTCCCCGCCGCGCCGGCGCGTAACCAGACGCGCTGCCGACTTCACCGCGGGGTAAGCATCCGCCACGCAGATGGCGAGGCCGACCTGCTCCATGCAGGCGAGATCGTTGATGTCATTGCCGACATAGGCCACCTGGCTCCGATCGATCCCCTTTTCCCGAAGAATGCGCTGGAGCAGCGCCCACTTGTCCGCGCAGCCCTGATAATATTCGAGCTTGAGCTTCTCGCATCTCTTGGCGACGACCGGGTTTGTCTCCAGCGACAGCACCAGACAGTCCACCCCGCTCTGCCGCAGATAACCCAGCCCGAGCCCGTCACCGCGGTTGCAAAAAACAAATTCCCGGCCGTCCTCGCCCACCAGGACACGGTTGTCGGTGAAAACTCCGTCGAAGTCGAACACGACCAGACGAATGTTCCGGACAAGCGGTCCAAGGGTCGAAGCCCGGACAGGCCGCCTGTCCTTGCTCACCGCTTTTCCCTCAAGTCTGCGAATGAGATGTTCTCGTCTTCCTGGAGAGCGCGGGCGGTCACTTTTCCGATGACCCGCGCCAGCTCATAGGGCGGCAATCCGTCGTTCGGGGACCTGATGGCGATGTCCGCCGCGCTCAGAACATGTCCCACCGGCAGGTTGCGGGCGGCCACGAGCTTCTTCGCCATCTTGAACAGCGGTTTTTCCTCCGACGGATAGACCCGTTTGAGCCCGTCGCCCAGGGCCGCCTCCGTGCGCCGCAGGTCGCGCACCAGCTTGCGCATCCCCAGGGGCTCCAGGGAAAAGGCGTGATCCGTGCCCTTCCAGGCCCGGTTCAGCGTGAAGTGCTTCTCGACGACGCGCGCGCCAAGGGCATAGGCTACCACCGCCATGGCGATGCCGTTTTGATGATCCGAAAGGCCGATCACCGCATCGGGAAACCGCTCCCTGTACGCGCCTATGACGCGCAGGTTCATCTCCTCGGCCTCGACCGGGTAGCTGGCGGTGCACTGCAGGAGACAGAGCTGGGGGTTGATCGGCATGATCGTGTCGTGAGCCCTCTGCACATCCTCCATAGTCCCCCCGCCGGTGCTGACAAACATCGGCTTGCCGATGCGGGCGACATGCTCGAGGAGCGGCGTGTTCTTCAGGTCTCCCGAGGCGATCTTATAGGCCGGCATCTCGAGCTGCGCCAAAAAATCAGCGCTTGGCAGATCGAAGACCGTGGCAAACATAGCCAGCCCGAGCTCTCTCGCGTAGCGCTTAAGCTCGGCATATTCCTCGTAGCCGAATTCCAGCGCCTCGCGATGGGCCCCGTAAGTAGCGCCGAAACTGTTTTCGTGACTGTAAGGCATCTCGTACATCGCCCGCGTGTAGAGGGCCCGGTTGTCCCGCTTCTGCAATTTGACCGCGTCGACGCCGCACTCCTTAGCGCGGAGAAAAAACTCCCTCGCTTTCTCCAGGCTCCCTTGGTGGTTATGGCCGATCTCAGCGACGACGAAACAGCGCGGCCCGTCTCGGGAAACCACTGCCTCCCCTATTTTTACAGTCTTGCTCACAACACCTCGCCGAATCCAGGCAACAGCCGAAAAACCCTCAACTTTTATGGTTTTAAAATGTCTTTATAACATCAAGCCCGGCGTACTTTCAAATACCCGGCCGCTTTTCCAGGGTCGCCTCCATGATATCGCCGAGGCGAAGAAAATCCACCAGAAAAAACAACGGCTTCAGAGTCCGCCGGATCAGCCTGCTGCCGGCCCAGTCGACCCCGTGCAGCCATTCGGGCAGCCGCTGCCCTTTCTCCTGCATTAGAAACTTCACGCTCCTGACAAAGTTGAAGGCTCCCGACCGAAAGCGAATCCCGGCGATGGCGAAGCCCGTGGCATCGCATAGCAGTCTCAACGCCTCGGGACAATAGGAAATGACGTGACGCGGGGCATCGAGTCCGTACCAGTTCTCTTGGAACAGCCAGAAATTGAGGCTCCGCGTATTCGGAACCGTGATAGTAACCACGCCGTCGGACTTGAGGATGCGCGCGATCTCGCGAAAGGTCTCATTCGGCTCCGTGAGATGCTCCAACACATGATGCAGCCGGATCACATCGAAAAAGCGGTCGGGAAACTTCGCGTCTCTTACCCGGCCATGATGGACCTCCAGCCCCAGG
The DNA here is from genome assembly GCA_016184235.1 of Deltaproteobacteria bacterium. Taxonomy (GTDB): domain Bacteria; phylum Desulfobacterota; class Binatia; order UBA9968; family UBA9968; genus UBA9968. Next base: position 15,083 of record JACPDC010000191.1, read on the forward strand.
GAGCGCGCCTGAGCCACCCCGGAGCGGCTCGGCTCTACTCCATGAACCTCCCAGCCCCACTGCCGCAACCGGTAGAGATAGGATCCGCCGCCGCAGCCGATATCGAGAAAACGGCCCTCTCCGCGATACGGAATCGCGTCCTTGGCCATCACTAGAGAGAGAAGCAACGCCGCAGCGCGGCGCAAAACAGAGCTTCGCCCTTCCTCCCGCGGCGGATAGCCGTAGGCGTTTTCCAGGACAAAACGCTTGATACCCTTGTAGCTTTTCCTGTCCAGCGACCTGGAGCGACGATAGCGGCCGTAGTATTCGGGATAGTAAGCGGCCAGCTCCCGCTCCGTCAGCCACGGCTCGATGAACAGCGCGCGGCAACGGCGGCAGCGAATAATCGTAAACTTGCCGGGAAACCCGTGGATGCGATCCCGGCTTTCGAACAGGGTGGTTGTCCCCGGCGAGCTGCAAAGCCGGCAAAGCGCGCTCATCCGCCCTCCGCCCTACGGAAGATGACGAGCCTCTCCTTGCGCTCGTAGGAAAATTCCTTTTCCATCAGCCACGCGCGTCTCTCCAACGATCGAGCGCCCGCGCGCAGTCCCGCGTCGTCCAGCGCGAGGTAGTCCGCATCTTTCCCGAGCTGAGCCGCCAGCTCTCCGGCATCGACAAGACGAACCCGGTTCTCCCCTTCGGCGTAGAAGGCCACGCGCCCATTGTTCGTGCCGATGGTAGCGCCTGTCTTTGTCTTAAGATACGCCCCCGCCTCACGGAGATAATACTTATCCCGGCCGATGGCTTGAAGCGTCTTGGGCAACGTCCCGGCGACGAACAGGGCCAGGAGAGCGCCCACCCAGTAGCGCCGTTGACGCGCTCCGGCGAAGTCGCCAAGACGATCCGCAAAGAAAATATAGCCGCAAGCCACCCATCCAAGAGAAAAGGGGACCAAAGGCACCCCGTAGCGCCGGGTCACATAGATGAGCGCGAAGGTTGCGAGATAAAATACTACCAGCAGGAGAAACAGGAAATCGCCTTTTTCCCAGAACCTGCCGCGGAAAAATAGCAGCCAGCCTGCGAGCAAAAACGGCAGGTAAGAATAATGCAGGGCCTCGAAATAGAAACCCAAGGAGCGGAAGCCGTCCGTAAAAACCTTTTCGAGGTAGGCGAGCGGATGGGATGCGATGAAATCGATGATCCCGACCCGGCTCGAATGATTCGCCCCGCCCTCATCCGGCCCCACGCCCTGCCGCGCCAATGCCATCGAGAAAACCAGCCCGGCCTTGCGGCTGATCGCCCACCCGCCCGTATCCCACCGAAGGTAGGCGACATAGGGCGCCGCCAGCAGCGCGAAGCCGAGCGCCAGCACCGCTGCAGAGCGCGCGTATGCCGCCAGCCGCCCGCTTCTCCATCCCCGGTAGAGCAAGAATAGACAGCCGACTGCCGCCAGGCCGATGCCCTCCGGTCTGGTGAGATAGGCGATCCCGGCGATTATTCCCGCCAGAAAAAACCTGGGCGCATTGCGGCCGTCAAGGCCCCGCTGCAAGAAATAAAGGGCCAGGACCGAAAAAAACAGGTACGGCACCTCGGTCCTCACTTCGAGGGACAAACGGGCGATGTAGGGGCTCAGCGCATAAAAAAACAATCCCGCCCTGGCCACTCTTACTCCATAGATCCCGCATAGCAGTCCGAAGAGCGGAAATAGAGCGAGAATGCCGAGGACCAACGACCACAGCTGCCCGGCAAGCTCCCAATCTCCGGTGATGGGATAGGCCAGGGCGGCCATCACCGGGTAGACCGGCGGATAGAATGAGGCCAGACCCTGAAGCCACGCGCCTTCCCAGAAGCGGCGGGCGGCCTGGAGATAGACCACGCCATCGTTGTTGATGGTGTAGTAGTTGGCAAACAGGTAGAGCCGGACGGCGAGGGTCAGAGAGAGAATCCCGACCCAGTAACTCAAGCCCGGCTTTTCTTGAGCGAGCGCCGATCCCGCCGCCGGCTCTCTGATAGAATCTGTCGGATCCATTGTCTTCTTTCTTTTCGATCCCGGAAAATTTCTCCCAGATAGCTCCGCAGCCAGTAGAGCTTCTGACTGCCGTGCAAAAGCTTCCCGAATGTCCGGTGGAGCTGAACCAGATTCTTGATCCGGCGGCGCCGGTTCAGACAGCGATAGCTGCGAATACCCTCCAGGTCCAGCAGATAAAAGGACTCTTCGGCGCCGCTGTTGCCGGAACAGACCAGGATATTGGCGTCCTTGAGATCGTTGTGATAGATGCTGCGCCCGTGCAGCGCGCCAAAGAGACCGGCTAAAAGCTTCAAGAAACTCCGGCGGCGGCGGAACCCCCCCGGCCCGCCGAGCGGAGCCAGCTCCTCGCGCCAGTGGAGATCGGCGGTCCTGCTCCCCGGGATTTCCTCAGAGAGATAGAAACTCTTTGTCAGCATCCCCCACGAGCGGCATTCCACGGCCGCCAGCGGCTGTCCTGTATGGAAGCCGGCCTCCAGCAAGACATTCGCCCCGGCCCACGAGCGGGCGGCGCCGGACGGCAGCCACAGCGACCCCAGACGATAACGCCAGGAAAAGACATTGTACCGTTTCAGGTAGACACCCCGCGCCGCGCCGCCGATCTCGAGCCGCAGGCGCGCCACCTTGATTTTCTTCTGATCCTTGATGAGCTCGCAACCCGGGCGCGCAAAGAGAAGATCCGGATCCGCCAGGAGATCGATCTCGGCCTTCCCGGCCAGGACCGGCGCCAGCCACAGGGAAGACGAACCTGCTCTGACAAAGAGATGCTCAGGAAAAGTTTGCACGACTCTCGCCAGCCACCGTTTGAAGATAACTCTCGAGCGCGCGGAAGTGGTTGGTCCAGGAATACCTCTCTCCGAGCCTTCTCGCCCGCTCCGAGAAACGGGGCCAATGACCGGGCTCCAACAACCGAAGCAATTTCGTCTCTATCTCTGCCGGGTCATCCGGCCGCTCCAGGATGCCGCCCTCCAGTCCGTCGGCGAGAACCTCCGCGGCGCCGGCACTCTTACTGACCAAAACAGGCAAGCCTGACGCCAGCGCCTCCAGCACGACGTTGCCGAATGCCTCCTGGCGCGCCGGCAGGGCGAGAATATCCGCCGCCCCATAAAACTCTTCGACGGCCTCCTGCCGCCCGGTGAAGCGTATCCTTGCGCCGGACTCCCTCGCCGCCCGCGACGCGTAGCGGGCGCGCTGCGCATCCTCGCCCACTACCAGGAGGCAAACCTCCTTCAGCCGGGGAGATTTCCAGACTTTGAGAAGACAATCGAGCCCCTTTCTCTCGAACCCGCTGCCGACGAACAGCACCAGAGGGGCCTGGGGGGGGATGCCCCACTCCGCCCTGACTCTTGCCCGCGCCCTGTCCCGATGGCGCGGATGGAACCGCTCATGATCGACGCCGTTGTAGATGACCGAGATCCTCTCCTCGGGGACCCGGTAATGGGATACGATCTCGCGTTTTACTTCCTCGGAGACCGCCAAAATTTTTTTGTGCCCGTTGGCGCCATACTGGAGCCGCTCCACGGCAAGCACGCTGCGGTGATAGAGGCTCAACCGATGCCACAGCCAGCGGTGCGCCCTTCCGTTCTGCTCCATCTTGCGGAGAAAGGCCCGATGCGTGCCGCCGCCGCTGCGCAGCACGTCTTGCCGGACCATTCTGCCGAAGCTGACGACCACATCGCACCGATGACGTGAAATGGCCCGGGGGGCTAAAAAGGCGAAGCTCAGCAAGCGCGCGGTTCTGCCGAGAGGCACGGAGGGAACTCTGTGAGGCCGGACTCCTTCCGGCGCCGGCACCCCGAACTCGCCGCAGAACAAATGGACCTCATGACCCAGATTCCTCAGCCCTTCCGCGGTGAGATAGAAGTCCCTTTCCGTCCCGCCCTTACGATCGAGCCTTTTGTGGGCCAGGGCGATTTTCATGAAGCTCCGTCCCGGGCGCCTCCCGGGATATCGAATTTCGCCAGCCGCCGGAGGCCCTTCTGATGGAGGAGATATTCCCCCATGACGTAGAGGATGTCGAGCCCGTAACGCCAGACGTTGACGTAGCTCCGCTCGATGCCGTAGTGGGTGGGGATCGGTCTTTCGACCACGCGCAGCCCGCGGAGCTTGAACTGGACCAGAATCTCGGTATCAAAGTGGTAATCGTCCGAGCATAAATGAAAGGGGATCTTTCTCAGGGCGGCGCAGCTGAAGACGCGAAAGCCGGAGTGATATTCGGAAAGATTCCAATCGAGGACAAAATTCTCCACCACGGTCAAGAACCTGTTACCCAAATAGCGATGGAGCGGCATGCCCCCCTTGAGCGGAAGCCCGGCCATCCGCGAGCCGAAGACCATGTCCGCCTCGCCCTTGTCGAAGGGCTCCAGGAGATAGCCGATCTTCTCGGGCGCGTATTGGGCGTCCCCATGCAGCATGACCACCGCGTCGTAGCCCTGGTCGATGGCGTAACGGTAGGCGACCTTCTGGCTCCCCCCGTATCCCAGGTTTCTCTCGTTCCTGATGATGTTGAGATTGTGCACGCCCTTCTCGTGCTTGTAGCCCACCGCGATGAGATAGGTATTATCATGGCTGGCGTTATCGACGATAAAGATTTCCTCCACCCGATTTTTTACATCCTCCGGAATCCGATCCAGCACCAGCGGAAGGGTTCGACCGGCGTTATAGGCGGGGATGTAGATGGCGATTCTCAGATGGGCGGGCGGGCTATTCACTTTTTGCGCTTCTCTTGAATTGAGCAAAGAATCCTTTCAGCCGCTCGATCATGAAGTCCACCATCTCCGGCGTCAATCCCGGATAGACGCCGATAAAAAACGTGTCCCTCATGATCCTGTCCGATTGGGTCAGGTCGCCGAA
>JACPDC010000050.1 GCA_016184235.1 Deltaproteobacteria bacterium
CAGGATCTTTGTTTTTTCTTCCTTCCCGAGAGCCAGTTCTTCAATCGCCTTCAAGCTGTTCCTGACCAACAGGCAGCCCTCCTCCGGACCGTAGGGATAATTCGTTCCCAATACCATCCGATCCGCCCCGAAAAAGTCGAGAACGCACCGGAGCGTGGACGATGGATGGTCCGCGGTGTCCACGTAAAACCTTTTGAAAGAGTCGAGCGGGTTTTCCTTGAGGCCGTATCTTTGGCGAATCTCCTCGGTCCTGCCGGCGTAGATGTTCGTCGCCCTCTGGGCGAAGAACGGCAGCACCCCGCCGACATCGGCCACCACGAAGCGGATCTCCGGAAACCGCTCCAGGACTCGACCATAGATCAGGCGCGCCATCGCTACGGTAGAGTCAAAGGCCCAGCCGAAGATCAAAATGGGCATGATATCCAGGCCGACGGCCTGCGTCGCCAGAGGCGCCGTGGGGTGGAGGTAGACGGGAAGCCTGAGCCTGGCGAGGCGCTCGTAGATCGGAAACAGCTCCTCGTTGTCCAGCGCCCTTCCGTCCAGGTTGGTATAACAACCGAAGCCTTTGAGCCCCAACTCGGTAACGGCCCGCTCCATCTCTTCCATAGAGGCCGTCACCGAAGAGCTGGGTAGGGTAAAAAGTCCGGCGAAGCGCCGGGGATATTTCTTGCAGAGGCGGGCGATCGCATCATTCGCCTTCTGTGCCAAAGGAATTGCCTCGTCGGGCCGAAACCGGTCCGCGCCGGGCGCCGGCACGCTCAACACCTGCACGTCTATGCCAAGGCGGTCCATGTGCTCGATCCTGCGGTCGGGGTCCCGCCCGTGAAATGTCGCCGTGTTGATGCGGCATCCTAGTTGCTTGTCGTAAAAGTAGCTCATGCCGCTGTGCGGATCCGGAGCCTCCAAGACCACGTTGCCCTGCAGGCGCGCCATCTCCGCCAGATATTCTTCGGGAAAGAGGTGGGCTTGAAAATCGATCACCATGGAATAGTTACTAGTTAGTGGTTATTGGTTACTAGCGTACCTCGAAACATACAACTCTAAACTTGAAACTATTCCTCTAGAGGCCGTAGAGGGCTCTGGGGTTGTCGTCCAGTATCTTGTTGATGACGCCGGGACTCACCTCGCCCTGCCGTTTCAAGTTCCGCAGCGCCTCGAGCTCGCTGGCCGTGTCCGCGTGGCCGTAGTCGGAGCCTATCACCAGGTTGTCTTCTCCGGCATAGTTGAGAACGTACGGTAAGTCATCATCGGTCTGGCAGGCAACGTAGATCCTGCTCTGCCTCAGGAGATCCTTCCGCAAGGGGCGGCCTTTCCTCCCGAAGCGCCTGGCCAGATCGTGGATCGCGTAGGGCAGCCACTGGGCGCTGACCTCGACAAAGGCCAGCTTGAGTCTCGGAAACCTCTCCGGGACCCCCTCGTAGACGAGCGAGTGAAACGCGCCGACCACGGCGAGCTTGAACTTGGAGAAGCCGCATTCGCGCGCAAAAAAGTCATGGACCGTGAAGCTCCCCGTGGCCGAGTGGACGCACACCGGCATATCCAGGCGGCTCGCCTCCTCGTAGAGGGGATAGAAATAGGGATCGCTCAGGCGGCGCTCCCCTTCCAGGCCGCGAATGAAGATCCCGCAGGCGCCGTTCTCTTTGCCGAAACGGGCCTCGGCCACGGCCTGATCCATATCGAGAAGCGGGGTGACGACGATCCAGCGAAGCCTCCCCCTTCCCTGCCTCCAGATGTCGGCGAGCCACCGGTTGTAGCTCCGATACAGCGCGGTCTCGATCTGCGGACGGTTCGTGAAGGGGCGCAAAAAAACAGTGGGATAGAGTACCTGGACGGTCACATTGAGCTCGTCCATATGCCTTATCCTGGCCGCTATGTCCTCCATCTCCCGCGATTCTTTTGGAGTGTCCCCGCCGACGTTTCGCGCCTTCGGGTGCAGCCTGCCGTCGATCAGCCAGCATTCGCCGCCGCTCTCCTCGACATCAGGCGTGGCGACGATTTGCGGCCTGAACTCACGCTCCGCGGCCGGCAGGTAGTCCCATGTCCGCTCGGTCTCCAAAACGTGGGCATCCGCATCGATGGTAGCCATTATCAGAACCGTGCTCGTGCTCGATTTAGGTCGTGTTCGTTGTTCGTGATCGTGTTCGTTTCCCTCTCCTCTCCGACGAGCACGAGATACGAACACGAGTAGCGATTTATGCTTTGCCGTGCGCCTCGGCCGCGGCCTTGGCCTCTTTGATCACCCTTTCGGCGAGATGGGGCGGCAGCTCCTCGTAGCGGGCGAACTCCATGTGGAATCCTCCCCGGCCGCTGGTCATCGAGTGCAGATCCTGGGCGTATTTCAGCACCTCGGCCATCGGCACCTGAGCCTTGATGGTCTGCGAGTGGCCTTTGGTCTCCATCCCGAGCACCTTGCCGCGCCGGCTGTTCAAATCCCCGATCACATCTCCCATGCATTCATCCGGCACGGTTATCTCCATGTGCATGACCGGCTCGAGGATCACCGGCCTGGCCTTCTCGACGGCGTTCTTGAACCCCATCGAGCCGGCAATTTTGAACGCCATGTCGGAGGAGTCCACGTCGTGGTAGGAGCCGTCGTAAAGCGTGACGCGCACGTCGACCATGGGATAGCCCGCCGTATGGCCTTCCGCCATCGCCTCTCTGATCCCTTTCTCCACCGAGGGGATGTAATTGCGCGGGATGGCGCCGCCGACGATGTCGTCGACGAACTCGAATCCCTTGCCGCGCGGCATCGGCTCGATTTTTATCCAGGTATCTCCGTACTGCCCCCTCCCTCCCGATTGCTTTTTATACTTGCCCTGCGCGCTGGCGCTGGTCTTGATGGTCTCCTTGTACGGGACTTTGGGCGCCTTGAGCTCCACCTCGGCGCCGTACTTTCGCTTGAGCTTCTCGACCAGCACCTCGATGTGCAACTGCCCCATGCCCGCAAGGATAAACTCTCTGGTCTGCGGATCGCGGTGCATCTCGATAGTGGGATCCTCCTCCATCATCCGGTGCAGCCCCTGCGGCACCTTTTCCTCGTCGGCCTTGGTCTTCGGCTCCAAGGCGAACGAGACGAGCGGCGTAAATCGCGCCAGCCCGTCGAACTGGATCGGCGCCCGCTCCTCGCACAGCGTGTCCCCCGAGGCGACATCCTTCAGTTTTGCCGCCGCCACGATCTCGCCCGCGTAGGCCTCGCGCACCGGCTCCTGCTTCTTCCCTTCCAGTCTCAAAAGCTGGCCGACCTTTTCCTTGGTCTGCTTATTGGGATGGTAGGCCGTCATATCCGTGGCGATCTTGCCCGAGATGACCTCCATGACGGAAAGTTTTCCCGCGAACGGGTCGATGATGGTCTTGAAGACATAGGCCGCCAGCGGACCGCCCGGATCGCGCTTGCGCCTTTCCGCTTCCCCGGTCACCGGATTTTTGCCCTCGGCCTCGCCTCGATCGCAAGGCGAAGGGAGATAGTCGATAACGGCGTCGAGGAGCTGCGCCACCCCGATCTGCCGCAGCGCCGAGCCGAAGAAAACAGGACAGAGTTTGCCGCTCACCGTCCCGGCGCGGATGCCCTTCTTGAGATCCTCAAGGGAAAGGTCCTGGCTCTCGAGATATTTCTCCAGCAGCGCGTCGTCCGTCTCAGCCACGCTCTCGAGCAATTGGATACGCATCTCCTGGGCGCTCTTCTTCAAATCTTCCGGGATCTCGCATGGCGAGAACTTGCCACTGTCTCCTTCGAAGACGAAGGCCTTCATGAGCAAGAGGTCGACGACCCCCTTGAAGCCCTCCTCGGCCCCCACCGGGAGCTGGAGGCAGACGCCTTTGGCCTCCAGGCCGTTAAATATTGCCTCTATGGCCTCCCGGACATTGGATTTTTCGCGCTCCATCTTGCCGACAAAGACCATGCGGGCGAGAGCGCACTCGTTGGCGCGGCTCCACAGCCTCTCGCTCTCGACCCTGAGCCCGGCCGAGGGATTGAAGACAAAGACCGCCCCGCTCATGGCGCGTATGCAATTGATGCTGTCGGGCAGGAAGGCCGCGTAACCCGGGGTATCCACCAGCGTCAGGCGGTTTTTTTTCCACGACAACGAGTGAAACGACGTGGAGAGAGATATGCGCCGCCTGATTTCCTCGGGCTCGAAATCGAAAATCGACGTCCCGTCCTCCACCCGCCCCAGCCGCTGGCTCACCCCTCCGGCAAATAGCATCGCCTCGCCCAACGACGTCTTGCCCGTGCCGCCGTGACCCACAATGCCGATGTTGCGCAGCTTGTCTATCTCGACCATGTCGCGCTTTCCCCCATCTCCTATTTTGGATTCTGGATTGTCGATTTTGGCTTCGAACTACATATAAAATGCCTTTTAACTCTAGATATCTCGGGTTATTTCCGCATGCTCTTCTTCAGTTCCTGCGCTGAGTTCCTCTCGTGGATGATCCGCAGTCCGTCGAGGGTGAGAAACTCATCGACCTCTCCTATAACGGACGATTCCGGGGCGATCAACGGGGCCAGCCCGCCGGTGGCAATGACTTTGGCCCTGACCCGATTCTCTTTCTGAATGCGCCGCACGATGCCATCCACCAGCCCGACGTAGCCATAAAAAATCCCCGACTGGATGGAATGGACCGTGTTTTTCCCGACGACCTCCTTCGGCTTCACGATCTCCACCCGCGGCAGCTTCGACGCCCTCTGAAACAGCGCCTCCACGGAGATGAGCAAGCCCGGGGCGATGGAGCCGCCCAGGTATTCCCCTTTTTTCGAGATAAAGTCAAACGTAGTCGCGGTGCCGAAATCCACCACGATGCAGGAATCGTGGTACTTCTCGTAGGCCGCGACGCCGTTGACGATGCGGTCCGCCCCCACGTCCTTGGGGTTGTCGTAGAGTATGGGCATGCCGGTCTTGACCCCGGGCCCGACCATCACCGGGCTCAGGCCGAAAAACTTCTCGCCCAGCTCCTGGGTCATGCC
>JACPDC010000051.1 GCA_016184235.1 Deltaproteobacteria bacterium
GGGGATCGTCTGCCATAGCGCAAAGGCCCTCTGGAACGGTTTAAACCACTGGGAGAGCTTCCACAGCTCGCCGCGCGTGAGACGGAGCTTTCCCTGCTGCGTTGCCAGGAAGGGATCGGTGCGGCCCTGAAATACCGCTTCCCACCATTCTCTCTTGCCGCTGATGGCGAACTCGCCCCGATCGGTCTCCTCCAAACGGGTGATGCCGCCGTCGCTGAAATAGACGGTCCAGGCGGTATCGGCCTCCTCCAGGCGCAGCGTGAGCGAGGTGGTGAGGTTCGCGTCGCTTCCCTCGCGCTTGAAGTCCGGATCGCCGTTGGCGCTCTCGATCAGCGCCTCCATGTGCGCCCGCGAAAAAAGGGCGTAACGGGTCGATGCTTGAGCGGCGCCGCGCTTCCCGGCCCGGCCGGGCTCGCCCGCGTCCCGCTCGGCCCGCCCGCCGATCCCGTCCCGTACCAGCTGGCAGTGGACCGCCTCCTCCAGCAGGTCGGTCAATAAAAATGCCTCTTTTAGATCCTTGCCGATCGCGACCGTTCCATGGCCCTGGAGAATGACGATCGGGCGCAACCTCAACTCCTCCACGACTCTCGCGGTGTCGGTCACCGTCGGAGTCTCCTGCGGGATGACCGGGACCTCGCCGATCGTGTATTTCTCCTCGAAGCTCAAGGGGACGAAACTCCGGTGCGAGAGAGAAAAGGTGAGCGTCATGGGAGGGTGGACGTGGATGACAGCCTTCGCCTCCGTGCCGTGGTAAGCGGTCAGGTGGAGCGGCGTCTCGCTCGAAGGTTGCCGGGTTTTTTTCACCGGCCGGCCGTCCCGGTCCACGACCACGAGGTCTTTAGCATCAAGGAAGCCCAGCGGGGCGTGCTGGCGGGTGATGAGAAAGCGCTCTTTGGCCAGGCGGCAGCTCAAGTTTCCGCCCCAGCCGCTGATAAGTCTCCGCTCGAAGAGCAGCCTTCCCCAACGGACCAGTTCGCGCTCGACCGGTTTCACGCGCTCCCCCCTTTTTCTTCTTTGAACAGAGACCAGGGGATGGCCTCTCTTTCAATGGGATAGAGGGCCGCGCCATCAGGACTGACCCTCTGCCCCAAAAACGTGGAGGCATCGCGATCCAGCGGCGGCTCCCGGTTTGCGTCAGATGCCAGCAGCTCCACGAGCACGCCATGGCGCCGCGCCAGCAGCACGGCGAGAAGCGAGCCGCAGATGCCCAGCGGCCCTTTCTCGCCAAGCTCCGAGTAGAAGAGATAGAGCCGCTTGATCTGCCCCTGGGAGAAAAAGGCGCCCATCATGTTATCCGAGATGAGCGTGGTCGGGATATTTCTCCGCACCAGCTCGCGGGCGACCACATGCACTCCCCAAAGCTCCGGGCGCATCTCCGGCACCAGGATGGCCGGCGCCGCTTCGGCCTTCAGGGCCTGGGAGAGAAAAGGGTAGTCGCCCGGCCGCGGGATGCCGTAAAGGAGCAGATAGGAATCCTTTTTACTTTTGCCGTGGGGAGCGCTGTCACCGGCCTGCGGAAATTTCTCTCTGAATCTCTCCGGCGTGAACGCGCCGTCAAAACCGATCAGGGAGGTGATGAGCGAGGCCGGCGTCATGTCGAAGGCGGGATAGCGCCCTTCGAGCCCCTCCGGCGTGTAGGAGCGTCCTTGGAAAACGAACAGCTCCGAGACCGGGCGCTCCTCGATAACCACGTCCCCCCCGCTGGCCAGGGGGCCGGGCTCCTGGACCAGGGCATAGAAGGGGATGCGGTATTCCTTGGCCATCAGCGCGAGCGGATAGGTCCCGACCTTATTCACGATATCGCCGTTGCGGGCGCAGCGGTCCGCGCCTACGAGGACGGCGTTGACCGCGCCTTTGGCCATCACCTGGGCGACCGCCGAGTCCGGGATCAAAGTTACCTCGACGCCGGCCCCGGCGACTTCCCAGGCGGTGAGCCGCGAGCCCTGCAGGTAAGGGCGGGTTTCTGTGGCGGTGACTGCAAACTTTTTTCCCAGCTCCTCGCACCAGCGCGCTACGGCAACCAGCTCGCCGCTGATGTTGCAGTGGGTGAGAAGACGGCACGGGTCGGGGAGGAGCTCGGCCGCGCGCCTGGCTCTTTCTTGTCTCGTTTTATAGATCGTCGAGACCAGCTCGTGGATTTTGCCCTCGATCCATTTCCCCGCATCTTCTCCCGCCGGAAACTCCTCGAACCACGGATCGAAGTATTTGGCGAGGCCTGTGAAATCGAAGGTCGGGCGCGCCGCGGTAAATTCCTCCGCCAGCAGGACCAGCCTCTCTCTCAGCGGGGCCGGGCTTCCGCTCCTGTAATCGCGCGCTGCCAGGGCGGCGGCGTAAAGGAAGGTCAGGACCTGGCCGAAGGCGCGTGTCTTCATTTCTCTTACCGCGCCGAGCGCCTGCCCGACATCGCGCACCGTGATGTATTCCACCTTCCAGGGAAGCCGGGTCTCGTCGATGATCCTGAAGCGGTCCTTTTCCCAGAGCGCCGGGACGAAGAGGGGACTCTGTTTCAATGCCATTTTTCAACCCAGGAGATCGACCGCCTTGAGGGCGACCGCCACCATCTTTTCCTCGGCCTCGAGAAAAACCGGGTCGCGGAATCCCATTTTGCCCTTCAGGCATTCGTCGGAGACGGCGAGGATCGCGCCGGGCTTTTTACCGCGCACCTGGGCGACGGTGAGAAAAGTCGAGGTGACCATGTCGATCCCCGAAACCTTTTGCCGCTCCAGGTCCGCGATCAGCTCCGGGGTCTCCTGGAACAGGGCGTCGGTGGTGTAAACCTGGCCGAGGTGATAGCGGACTTTGAAGCCCTTTGCCGCCTCGGTGAGCGCCCGGACGATGTCCGGATGCGAGAGCGTGGAGAAGTCCTTGGGGACGTAGTAGCTCGTGGTTCCCTCGCCGCGCAGGGCGCCGGTAGCGATGATCAAGTCTCCGACCCGGATCTCCTCCTGCAGCGAGCCGCAGCTGCCGATCCGGATCAGAGACTCCACGCCCCCGGCGCACAGGATCTCCGTGGTGATCGCCGTATCCGGCGCGTACCGGCCGCCGTTGCCCACCGTGACTCTCTTGCCGTTCAGCGTGCCGGTGTGCATCTCGTAATCCAGAAAGGAAAAATTCTTGCTGGGATTCTCCAGTCCCGACAGGATCATTTGGCTGCGCTCCCTGGGACCGGGGATCAGCGCGCAGGGGCCCAGCGATCCGGGCCGGACTCCCAGCATGGCGAGCATCCTCTCAGGGGTGAAGTGGGGCTCTTTGAGCATTCTTAAATGGCCTGGCAAATAAATTCCAAAAGCTCCTGGGTAGGAAGAGCGGGCTTCCGGCATTGGGAGAAGCTCCTGTGACAAAGCGCGCTGGTGGTGAGCAGGAGCTCTGCGCCGGTGCGCGCCGCCTCGCTCAGCCGGTCCTCGGCGTTCCACTGCGACAGCTCCGGAAAGGCTTCAGGCACTCCGCCGCCGCCGCCGCAGCACCAGGACCAGCGCCGGTTGCGCTCCATCTCGAGGAGCTCGACGCCGGGAATGGCGCGCAGGATATTTCTCGGCGCTTCATAGACGCCTGAGCCCCGGCCGAGATGGCAGGGGTCGTGGTAGGTGACTTTTTTTGCCACGCCCTTGGCGAATTTCAGGCGCCCTTCGCGCACCGCTCTTTCTACGTACTCGATGCCGTGAATCACTTCGACTGCGCCCATCGCCTCCTTGGGGTAGTCCCGCCAGATCCGCAAGCAGCTGCCGCACGCGACCACGATCTTGCCGATGGAGGCTCCTTTCAGCGCCCGGAGATTCCCCTCCTGCAGGCGATGGTATTCCGCGCGAAAGCCGAGATCGTTGGCGTAAAGGCCGCAGCAGCTCTCCTCGTCTCCCAGGATCACAAACTCTTCGCCCGCCTGTTTCATGAGCCTGGCCAGAGCGATGGCGCCCGCCCGGCCGCTCGGCAGATCCGCGGAGCAGCCGGCGAAGAGCAGCGTAGGACTCTTGCCGGCGCCGAGCTTTTTCAATCCCAGCCCCTCGGCCCACGCCCCGCGCTTGTCCTTTGGCAGGGCCCAGGGGTTGTTGTGCTGCTTGAGCCCGTCGAAAATCGGACGATGGGCTTCAATAGGCCCTTCCTTGGCGGCGATCTCCTCGCGCATCGCCACGGTGATGTCCCAGGGGCCGTAGCCGTCGTTACGCACGCCGCAGATCTCCTGGCACATGAGGCAGGTCGTGCAGGTGTAAAGGACCTCTTTCAGCTCGGGAGTGACCGGGTCGAGGCCATGGAAGACGCGCTGGGCCATGAGCCAGCGCGACTTCGGCGTGAAGCGCTGAAAGCGGTAGAATTCATAGGGGGGGCATTTGCTCTTGAAGCCCGGCTCATCCTCCATCGGATTGACCGGCCCGTGACCGTAGCAGGAGCCGCACAGAACGCAGCCCGCACTGCGCTCGCCCGGCCCCTTGGCGTAGAGCCACTTTTTTACCCGCTCAAGCCCTATGGGCCTCGGAGTTTTCGCCTCTTTTTCCATGGGTTAAATCGTTAAGATGTAAACTTTATATTCCTTAAATATCCCTTGTCAACGCCTTAACTGAAAACTCAAAACCGACGACTCAAAACTGTTTTAGTGCGCCCAGGAGACTCGGATCAGTTTGCGCAAGAGCGAGGAGAGTTCCTTTTGCTGCGATTTATCGAGCGGGGCGAAAAACCGGGCGATGCTTTTCTCGAAAACCGGAATGGTGCTTTTGTAGAGCTTGGAGCCCTTCTCCGTCAGGCGCACGCGCACGATGCGCCGGTCGCGCGCGTCGCGCTCGCGGGTGACCAGCCCCTTTTCCTCCAGCCGGTCGACGATGCCGGTCAAATTGCTCACGGTGACCATCATCTTTTCGCCGATCTCGCTGAAGGGCATGCCGCCGGCGTAGCCGATGGTCGCCAGCACATAGAACTGCGGCGGGGTGAGCGTGAGCTTCTCCAGATCATCCTG
>JACPDC010000052.1 GCA_016184235.1 Deltaproteobacteria bacterium
CGTCCGTTCCGTTATGGTGCAGGGCGAGAAAACGACCACGATCGAGTTCAAGGCGAAGGTCTCCGACAAAACCAAGCCGGGCAATTATGAGGTAAAAGTCTCCGCTAAAGACGAGATCGGCAAGACGACCTACGGCGACAAGATCCTCTTCCGCATAACTTCAAAAAAAGTTGAGACCGGCGGCTTGAAGCTGACGAGCCAGTATCCCGTGTTGACAACCCCTTCGGGACAGACGCTCAAGTTCACCGTCGATCTCAAGAACGAGACCAACAAGCCGCTTACCGCGTCGCTGATCAGCCAGGCGCCCACGGGATGGGCGATCCGTTTTAAGCCGCAATTCGGCGACACGCAGATTTCTTCGATCCAACTGAAGGAAAACGCGACCGAAACCTTGAGCGTCGAAATCGACTCTCCGCTGCAGGCCAAAGCGGGAGAACACCCGGTAACCGTGAGGGCGCGGGCGGGGGCCTTTGAAGCCTCGACGAACCTCAAGGTCACGCTCAGGGGAGTCACCGATCTCAAGATGGGCACCACGGGCGGCACGCTCAATGCGTCCGTGACGGCAGGACAAAAAACTCCGGTGCCTTTTGTCGTAGTCAACTCGGGCACGGCGCCGGTTCGCAACCTCGCCTTCGTCACCAAAAAACCGGATAAATGGACGATAGATTTCAAGCCGGACAAGATCGACGCCCTCAACTCGGGGGAGCTGCGGGAGATCTCGATGGAAATCACCGCGCCCGCGCGGGCCATCGCAGGCGACTATGAGATTACCATCCTGGCCAACAGCCAAGACACCAACAAGTCCCTTGCCTTCAGAGTGACGGTTGCCACCGCCACGCTGTGGGGCTGGATCGGGGCTCTGATCGTCGCCGCCGTGGTGTTGGGGCTGGGAGTTGTCTTTGTCCGTTTGGGCCGGCGATGAGCGCAGTTGTCGAAACCAGCAGGCTGACCAAGCGCTACCGTGACTTGGTCGCAGTCAACGATCTCAATCTGAAGGTTGAGGAGGGAGAAATCTTCGGCTTTCTCGGACCGAACGGGGCGGGCAAGACGACGACCATCTTGATGCTGTTGGGCCTGACCGAGCCGGCCTCCGGACAGGCGAAGGTGTGCGGCTTCGATCCCACGCACCAGCCCCTGGAGGTGAAGAAGCGGGTCGGCTACCTCCCGGAAAACCCCGGCTTCTACGACGATTTAAGCGGCCAGGAGAATCTCTTCTACATCGCGCGCCTCAATCGCATTCCCACCGACGAGGCCCGCCGGAGAATTACCCGCCTGTTGGAACAGATCGGGCTGGGCGACGACGGAGAGCGGGCGGTCAGAGAGTACTCGCGCGGCATGAAGCAGCGGCTTGGCATCGCGGAGGTTTTGATCAAGGAGCCGCAAGCGCTCATCCTCGATGAGCCGACGCTGGGGCTCGACCCTGATGGAGCATCCCGCATTCTGGATTTGATTACCGGGCTCAGCCGCGAGCGCGGCCTTACGGTGCTCCTCTCGTCCCACATGCTCCACCAGGTACAGCAGATGTGTCACCGCGTCGGCATCATTGTTAAAGGAAAAATGATCGCCCAAGGCCAGGTCGACCAGCTCGGCAGCGCCGTCTTCAAGGAGCGCCAGTGGAACTTCCTGGTGGAGGTCGAAGGGCGCGTGGACGGGCTGGAAAGCGAGCTGCGCGCGCTGCACGGCGTAGCGGGCCTGGAAGCGCGCAATCGGGGATGGTTCCTGCGCTGCACCCGGGACGTCCGGCCGGAGGTGCTTTCTCTCGTGTCGAGACGGGGTCTCTCTCTGCTCCAGCTTCGCTCCGAGGATACGACCCTCGAAGACATTTATCTCAAATATTTCCGTGAGGCATAAAAAATGAGCGTCGTTTTTTGGAAAGAGCTGGCGGACCATTTCAGCAGCCGTCGCTTCATGATCCTGCTGGCCATCATCGTGCTCACCGGCGTTTGGGCGATCTATGCTTCGGGCCAGTCCATTCGCCAGGAGGCCGAGAGCGCCCCGGCGGAATTTGTATTTCTTCTCCTTCTCACTTCGCAAAGCGGCGGCCTGTTTTCGTTCGCGACCTTTCTGGGTCTCCTCGGTCCTCTTGTCGGCATCATGCTCGGCTTCGACGCCATCAGCGGCGAATACGCGCGCGGGACTCTCAGCCGCGTTCTCTCCCAACCCATCTACCGCGACAGCCTGATCAACGGAAAGTTTATCGCGGGGCTCACGACTGTGGCGATCCTTTGGGCGTCGGTCCTCCTTCTGGTCATCGGGCTTGGAATCGTGCTGGTCGGATTTCCGCCCAACGCGGAAGAGCTCTGGCGGATGCTGATCTTCACGGTCGTGGGAATTTTATACGTCGGTTTCTGGCTCGCGCTGGCGCTTCTTTTCTCTCTCCTGTTCCAGCGCACCGTAACCGCCGCGCTGGGTTCGTTGGCGCTGTGGCTCTTCCTGACAATTTTTGCCCCGCTGATCGCTCAGCTCGCAGCCGCTCTCATTGTCCCAGACCCGTCAACGCCTGAGGGTGTGGTCCGTCAGGTGGATATCGCGAACATGTTCAGCCGCATATCCCCGAGCACTCTCTATGCAGAAACAGTCCAGATAGTGCTCAACCCCCTGGCCCGCGGGCTGGGGATGGTGCTGGCGGAACAGACTCAGGGATTTCAACTTACCCCGCTGGCCCTGAGCCAAAGCCTGCTCCTGATTCTTCCCCAACTGACGACACTGATCGCTCTTGTTGCCGTCTGCTTCTGCATCTCCTACATCAAATTCATGCGCACCGAGATCCGCGCGTGAGCTGAATTCACCCCCTTCCCGGTCCACGGATTAGCAGCCTTCTTGCTCTCCCGGCATATTAGTTGACATGTTGACTGTTAATATGAGAAATAATACCTGACTGCCCAGAGCTATAACATCAACCGCTTCGCCCAGGAGGAGAAATGGCATACCGGGACCTTCGTTCCTATCTCGCAGCCCTCGAAGAAAGGGGGAAGCTCAAACGAGTCAGAAAAGAGGTCGATAAGGATTGGGAGATCGCCGCGGTATGCCGGCAGCTCTTTTACAAGATAGCGCCCGCGAAGAGGCCGGCGCTGATGTTCGAAAGAATCAAGGGTTTCAACATCCCGCTGGTCGCCGGCGTGCTCGGGGCATCGCGCGAGATCTACGCGATCGGACTGGAGACGGATACGGTGGAAGGGATCAACCGCAAGTGGGATCAGGCCTTGGAGAAACCCATCCCGCCGCGCATCGTCAAGAGCGGGCCCTGCAAAGAGAATATCTTGATGGGTGATAAGGTGGATATTCGGAAGCTGCCGGTGCCGATTTGGACGGTGGGAGAGGATCCGGGGCCGTTCTTCACCTCGCCTTACGTGATCACGAAAGATCCGGAAACCGGCGTCCGCAATGTCGGGACCTACCGCATGGAGGTGAAGGGCCCGAACAAGACCGGCTTCCTGATCGGCAAGGTTCAAGACGCGGCCTGGCACGTGAAAAAAAATGACGACCAAAACAAACCCACCCCGGTAGCCGTCGTCATCGGCGCCGACCCCTCGATAGGGTATGTTTCGGTTTCCAAGATGTCCGAAACCCTGGACGAGTTCGCCGTCGCAGGGGGGCTCCGCGGCGAGCCCGTGGAGCTGGTTCCGTGCGAAACGGTTCCTCTGGAAGTTCCGGCAACCGCCGAGATCGTGCTCGAAGGCGAGATTCCGGCCAATGCGCGAGAACTGGAGGGTCCCTTCGGAGAGTACACGGGATATATGGGGCCGGCCGGGCAACATCCCTTCTTTGTCATCAAGTGCATGACTTTCCGGAACAACCCCATCTACCAGGCATTCATCAGCCAGCGGCCTCCGTCGGAATCGAGCTGCATTCGCGGGATCGGCCGGGAGTGGCCGCTGTTCAAACATCTCAAGTATGTCCTCAATCTCCCGGTCCGGGGCGTAAGACTCAAAGAGGCCGGCGGCAGCGGGGCCTACGTTGTCGTGTCGTTGAAAAAGCAATTCGAAGGTCAGGTGAAGCAGACCATGTACGGGATCTGGTCGCTGCGATCGGGCTTTGGAAAGATTACTGTCGTAGTCGACGACGACATCGATGTCTGGGATGATTTTGCAATTGATTGGGCGCTTAGCTGGAGAGTCAGGCCGGATAGGGATGTTTATATCGAAAGAGATATTCAGGCTGTGGGCTTGGATCCTTCTCAGGCTCCTCCCTCGGTCCCCCAGCACCACCCGAGCCGGGTGGTAGGGTCCCGGGTCGCCATCGATGCCACCAGGAAACACGAATACCCGGCGATCTCTTTACCCCCCAAAGAGCACCTGGATAAGGTCGCCGCGCAGTGGAAAGAATACGGCATTGAGGACTAGGGATTCCTGGCCAACTTTCCATTTCGGAACCCGATTTAGGGCCCCGCCCCGGTGGTGATCCCGAGGCTAATCCCGCCTATGCGAAACGATGGTGAAGCGACGGGTCCGATCAGCTCGAGCTTGTCGGCAAGGTCAAATATAAAATTGACTTGCCCCCTGCTGGTGAACTGAACCGAGGTGGAGGTATCCGTTCTTTTCCCCGGCGAGGGATCGTCGGTACAGGCCGGCGGCGTAAGTATGTAGTCATTGTCAGCCAGATCCGCGACATTAGTCGAAATTTTATCGGCATTTTGCGCGGTGTGGTATGTCGTGTCTACTCCACAGAACGCCGCAGGACAAACCACGGACCCTTTCATCCTGAAGGTGCAGCTGAGAATCGCCTGAGCGGCATTGTAGTCACCGGGTGTGATGGGTAGCGACGCGATAGTGGCCACGATACTGTTCTGGCTAACGGCAGCGATATCAGAGTTGGTTTCGTTCAGGGCTGTCTCGAAGACATTAGTAGCGGCATTTCGGAACTTGACTACGATGGAGATCTGGTAGACGGTGGGGGTGCTGGTTCCCAGTACCTGAGCCAACGCAGCGGTCGTTGTCAT
>JACPDC010000053.1 GCA_016184235.1 Deltaproteobacteria bacterium
ATAATCCGCTACCGCTGCTTCCTTCCGGACCTGACGGGGTTTACGGCTCCGCCTTGCACAGGACCCGACTATCAGCAATCGACATCCGATTGAGAAACAGTACGACGATCCCGCTCAAGAATCAAGATTGTATCTTCATTATCTTTAACATTTTTTTTACGCTCCCAGGCCGCCTTTTAATTCATCGACCATTTTTGAATTTGCTACCATGGCCACATAAGCGAAGACCGAACATGCGCACGGAAAAGACGGAAAGCTTATCGCTCAGGGGTATTTTGTTCGGAAAACCCAAAGATCCTCTGGACCCGAGGGTCTTCCGTCAGATCTCCCTGATTGCGTTCCTCGCTTGGGTCGGGCTTGGGGCGGACGGGTTGAGCTCATCGGCCTACGGTCCCGAGGAAGCCTATCTGGCGTTGGGAGAGCATTTCTTCCTTGCCCTGCCTCTCGCTATCCTCATGGCCTTAACGGTCTTCGTCATATCGGCCAGCTACAGCCAAATCATCGAGCTTTTTCCGACCGGCGGCGGAGGCTATCTGGTCGCCACGAAACTGTTGGGGTCCAAGGTCGGATTGGTTTCAGGCTCGGCGCTGATCGTGGACTATATGCTGACGATTACCATTTCCGTGGCCAGCGCGGGAGATCAGATTTTCAGCTTTCTGCCCGCTTCGGTCCACGGGGCGAAGCTGGCGATCGAATTTCTCCTGATCTTCTTTCTGATTTACCTCAATCTTCGCGGCACCAAGGAGTCGGTTCTTTTTCTGCTCCCGATTTTTCTCCTCTTTGTCCTCGCCCACCTTTTCGCCATCAGCCTGGGGGTCGTCCCGAATGCTGCGGACGTCCCGGCACTTGCCTCCACGGCCTATCAGAAGACCATTGGGGATATTCAAGGCCTGGGGTTGTGGGCAACGCTTTTTATCGTCCTGCATGCCTACAGCCTCGGCGGCGGCACCTACACGGGCATCGAGGCGGTCAGTAACGGCCTCCAGGCCCTGCGCGAGCCCAGGGCCGCGACTGGAAAGAGGACGATGCTTTATATGGCCGCCTCGCTCGCCTTCACCGCAAGCGGCCTGCTGCTTTGTTACCTGTTGAACCAGGTGTCGCCCGAGCCGGGAAAAACTCTCAACGCCAGCTTATTCGCAAAAGTCTATGGTGGCTTCTTTTCGACCGATCTGGCTTTTGTCTTGGTGGTAGTAACTCTTGTCACCGAGGCGGCCATCCTGATAGTCGCCGCCCAGGCCGGCTTTATCGATGGCCCGCGAGTTCTCTCCAATATGGCGATAGATTCCTGGGTGCCGCACCGCTTTTCACACCTGAGCGACAAGTTGGTCACGCAGTACGGCGTCTGGTTCATGGGCCTCGCCTCCCTTGCTTTCCTTCTTTACACCGGCGGCGACGTGAGGCTGCTGGTCGTCATGTATGCTATCAATGTCTTTCTGACCTTCAGCCTCTCGCAATTGGGCATGTGCAAGCACTGGTGGGAGGTGAGAGCGACCGAGAGGTCTTGGCTCCGAAAGCTCCTCATGAATGGTCTCGGTCTGTCGTTTACGGGAACGATTCTCGTCGTCACCGTAATCATAAAATTCGCCGAAGGGGGCTGGATCACGCTCCTGGTGACATCGGGCTTCATTGTACTGTGCTACACAGTCCGATCGCACTACGATCAAGTGCGGGACATGCTGAAGAGGCTCGACGAAACCCTGATAAATATTCCGTTCCATCCGGATCTGAAAAAGCCCGTGCCGGCTAAAGACGCCGCGGCTCCCACTGCGGTCGTGATCACGAGGGATTTCGACGGTATCGGCATTCACTCGCTGCTCAGCATCTCGCGGCTGTTCCCGAACCACTTCAACAACGTGGTCTTTGTCTCCGTGGGCGTGATCGACTCCGGCAGATTCAAAGGTCTCAGCGAGATCGAGAATCTCCGCCGGTCGAAGGAAGAAGACCTCAAGAGCTTCGTCGACTTCGCCAACTGTTTGGGCTGGTATGCGGAGTACCGTTACTCTCTCGGGATCGATCTCATGGCGGAACTGGAAAAGCTCTGCGGCTCCGCCGCCCGGGAATTTCCCAGATCGGTCTTCTTTGCCGGCAAACTGGTCTTCCAGCAGGAGAATTCCCTGACCCGCCTGCTCCACAACCACACGCCCCATACCCTGCAACAGAGGCTCGAGTTCGAGGGATTGGAGATGATGGTTCTGCCGATCCGGGTTTTCTCCGCCGAGAACCGGACAGGGACGGGCTGATCTCTTTCCCTCAAACCTGGGGCTCTGAACCAGCGATAGCAATCTTGAAAAAAAGGGCTAAGATGTTGTGATATTAGGCAACGGACTGCTGAATCCGGATGCCTTGCTGGCAAAGCTCCGCGAGCAGGTCGAAAGAGACCGAGTCACCGAAAAACCTGCTAGGATCCATATGCCTAACAATGAATTTGTCTTGGCGGCGATCTCCGTCGCGCTGGTGACGGCCGTCTCCTTTCTCGTAGAGCCTTTCACGGGGTACCTATCCATTGCGTTGCTATATCTGCTCCTGGTCGTCGCAGTCGGCTTGAAGCTACAGCGAGGCCCGGTGTTGACCGTAGCCGCCGCCAGCGCCCTGCTGTGGAATGTTCTTTTCATTCCTCCTCGCTTTACCATTTATATCGAAAAGTTCGAGGATGCCATGATGTTTGCGACGTTTTTCGTGGTCGCCCTGGCCATGGGACACCTGACCAGCCGGCTGCGCAGGAGCGAGATAGCGGAGCGCCAGAGGGAGCGGCGCACCGCGGCTCTCTATGAGCTGGCGCACCAAGCCGCGTTTGCCACGGATCTCAGTACGGGTCTCCAGGCGGCGGTCAGTCTCATCGAATCCATTTTTGGAGCCAGGGCGGCGCTGCTCCTGCGTCTGAAGGACCACACGCTTGCCAACGTTCCCCACCCGGCCAGTTCGCTCGCGCTCTCGGAAAAAGAGAAGGGCGTGGCGGCAGGGGCCTTCAGCCGCCGCATGCCGGCGGGGAAGTTCACGGATACGCTGCCGGAGTCTGAGGCCCTGCACGTGCCTTTGCAGGGGCGCACGGCGGTGATGGGCGTGCTGTCCATCTTTCCGCCTACAGGGAGGTCCTTTGACCTGGCCGAAAGAGATCTGCTCGAGGCCTTTGCGGTGCTCATCGGCCTGGTCCTTGAAAAAGATCACATCATCGAAGCCTTCAAGCATGCGGAGATCCTCGAGGCCTCGGAACATCTGCGGCGCGCGCTCCTCGAAAGCGTCTCGCATGAGCTTAAGACTCCTCTGGCCGCTGTCCAGGCCGGCGCCGACGCCCTGGCGAACCAGATCGGCGACGACGAAATAAAACAGGCGACGATCCGCGAGATCCAACTGGCAGTGCGGCGTCTACACCGCGTGATCAACAACCTGTTGGACATGACCCGCATCGAATCCGGCGTGATCCAGACGAAGCTGGACTGGTGTGACGTAGGAGAGCTCATTCAAGCCGCCATCGATCTTGCCGGCGAAAGCGTCGGGGAGAATCCGATAGTTATGGAAACCGATCCGAGCCTCCCGATGGTCAGGGTAGACCAGGCGCTTCTGGAGCAGTGCCTCTGCAACCTGCTGCTCAACTCCGCCTCCAATAGCCAGCCCGGAACAAGGATCACGATTCGCGGGCAGGTCACTGAGGACCGATTGATCCTTTCCGTGCTGGACGAGGGGAGAGGAATTCCCAAGGCGGATTTACCGCACATCTTTGAGATGTTCTACCGGGGATCTGAAGCGCCTCGGGGCGGAACCGGGCTCGGGCTTGCCATCGTGGATGGCTTTGTGCGCGCGCATGGAGGGAGCGCGCGGGCGGCCAACCGGGACGGCCGAGGGGCCGAATTCGTGATGACGATTCCGGTGGAGACCCTACGGTCGGACATGATGGAGAGCCTCACTTGAGCGAAAAACCAACAGCCCTGGTGATCGACGACGAGAGGCAGATCCGCAAGCTGCTGCGCATCGTATTGGAGGAAAACGACTACCGCGTGCTGGAGTCAGACAGCGGAAAACAGGGACTTTCGGATATAGCGCTGCGAAGACCCGACGTGGTGTTGCTGGATCTGGGGCTGCCGGATATGGATGGCATGGCTGTCCTCAAGCGATTGCGCGAGTGGAGCCGCGTGCCGGTACTGATCCTTTCCGTCCGCGACCGCCCTGACGAGAAGGTCGCGGCTCTCGATGCGGGGGCCGATGATTACGTCACCAAGCCGTTTGAGGCAAGCGAGCTCCTGGCGCGCCTTCGCGCGATCCAAAGGCGCGCGCCTTTCGGCACAGAGGACGCTTATTTCCAGGCCGGGCACCTTACGATCGACTTCAACAGCCACACCGTAACAGTGAAGGGTGATGAGGTAAAACTTACAGCCACCGAATACTCCCTTCTCAAAGTACTGGCGCAGCATGCCGGAAAAGTCGTCACTCACAAGCAACTACTGCGGGAAGTCTGGGGACCCAATGCGGAAAGTCAGTCTCAATACCTGCGCGTCTACATGACGCATCTGCGCAAGAAAATCGAGATTCCCGATGCGCCGGAAAAGCTCTTGAAAACGGAAAGCGGGATCGGCTATCGGCTGGTGCTACCCAAGGAGAAATAGTTATTCGTTACTCGTTATTGGTTATTAGTCCCCACCCCACTCCACCGGAAATTTGAGATCTAGCTTTTTCGATTAACGAATAACCAGTCAACCAGTAACTAATAACTAAATTGGCGGAGAGGGGGGGATTCGAACCCCCGGTACCCTTTTTAGGGGTACACACGATTTCCAGTCGTGCACCTTCAACCGCTCGGTCACCTCTCCGGGTTCCGTTACTGGTTACTCGTTATTGGTTATTGGTCCCCACCCCACTCCACCGGAAATTTGAGATCTAGCTTTTTCGATTAACGAATAACCAGTCAACCAGTAACTAATAGCTAA
>JACPDC010000054.1 GCA_016184235.1 Deltaproteobacteria bacterium
TGATGGGCAGCGACTCCGATCTGGAGGTGATGCGGGAGGCGGAGAAGCGGCTCGATTATTTCGGCATTCCGTACGAGACGCGCCTTCTCTCGGCCCACCGCAGCCCGCACAAGACTCAGGAATACGCCGCCGCCGCGGCCGGCCGGGGCATCGAAGTCATCATCGTGGGTGCCGGCGCAGCCGCCCATCTGGCGGGCGTGGTGGCCGCGCACACGACGCTTCCCGTGATCGGGGTTCCGATCGACTCTTCCAGCCTGAAAGGGCTGGACGCGCTCCTCTCCACCGTGCAGATGCCCGCCGGGGTGCCGGTGGCGACCATGGCGATCGGCAAGGCGGGAGCCGCGAACGCGGGAATCTTCGCCGCGGCTATTCTTGCGCGCAAGGAGGCGAAGTATTCGGCCAAATTATCCCGGCTCAAAAAGGAGATGGCCTCGGGTGTCGAAGAGAAAGATAGAAAGCTCAGAGGGGAGAAGTAGCAACCCTCAACTCTTTTCCCGAGCGGTCACGGCGATTCGGCAGGGCGAGGTCATCGTCTTTCCCACGGAGACCTTTTACGGTCTGGGAGCGGACGCTCTCAATTCAGCCGCGGTAGAAAAAGTAGTTTCTCTCAAAGGACGGAATCTCGAGAATCCCATCGCGGTCATCATCGCGGATAGAGAGATGCTTAAGGAGGTTGTGGCGGAGGTCCCGCCTACGGCGCTAAGGCTCATGGAACGGTTCTGGCCCGGACCTCTGACTGTCGTTCTTGCCGCAAAGAAAACTCTCCCGGCGCCGCTGCTCAATTCGAATGGAGGCATAGGAATTAGAATCTCCAGCCATCCGGCGGCTGCGCGCTTGGCCCGCGAGCTCGGCCGCCCGCTCACAGCCACCAGCGCCAATCCTTCGGGAAAAGAGCCCGCGCGAACCGTTGAGGAGGCTATCGGATATTTCTCCGGTCATGTCGAGATTTTTCTCGACGGCGGCAGACTCGGAGGCACAAAGGGCTCCACGGTTGTCGAGATCGTTGGAGATCGCCTGAAGATTATCCGGGAAGGGGAGATCAGATCACAGGATTTGGAAAAGGTTCTTGGCCGCTAGCTAACGAGCGTGGCGTTTGCTAACGCCGGGATTTTTTAATCCGCTCGATCTCCGACCCGCTCTCTCCTTCGAAGTACGGCACGTTAGCATCCTTTTTATATAGGGCTCGAAAGCCGCCTTGGGAAGCCGCCGCCGCGTAGGCGCCGATCTTTTTCGAGTCCGGATATTCGGCGATCTCGGGATATTCCATGGTGCTTACGACCAGGTAGTGAAGATTGTTGGCGGAGGTGTTGATCAATTGGTGCGGATAGTCCGGCCCCGGCGGGCAGGCGATAAAAGTCCCCGATGAGACGGCTATTTCATCCGTGCCTAATCGCAGAGTCGCCTCTCCTTGCAGAATGTAGATCATCTCTTCGTTGGTGTGGTGGAGATGAAAGGGAAATGCCGCCTTCCCTGGCGGCACGGTAAAAACGCTATAGCCCAGTTTCTCGGCGCCGCTGGCCGCTCCCGCCCTTTGACGTACTCCCCCGAACGAGGAATCCTCCGGCGTCTTCATCTGCTCCAGCGGGATCTCGGAAAGATGAATAATATTTTTATGCTTTGCCATAATGGCCTCCGTGGATATTTCCAGAGCCTATCACTTTTCTCGCGCTTTGTGCTATCAATCGTAAAGCTATGTTGGTCCTGTCGGAAAGAGAAATCCAAAGCCTCATTGACGTTGAGGGGTTAAGTGAAGCTCTGGAAAAGGCTCACGTCGAGTTCTCCACCGGCAAGGCGGTCATGCCGGTGAGGCTGGTGGTGCCGGTGCCGGAAATCAAGGGGCGTATCACCAGCATGCCGGCCTATTTGAGCGAAGACAAAGCGCTGGGAATGAAAGTGGTGACCTATTTCCCGGAAAATCCCAGGCAGGGCCTGCCCATCATCCTCGCCACCGTTTTCCTGTTTAGCACCGAGAGCGGAAAGCTCCTGGCCGTGATGGATGGGACTTACATTACCGCGATTCGGACCGCGTGCATCTCGGCCGTTGCGACAAGGGCACTGGCAAATCCGGAGACCCCCGTGCTCGGCGTTCTCGGCGCCGGGGTGCAGGCCAGGGCTCAGATCCGGACGCTGTGCGCCATGAGGAAGATCGAGGAGATCAAGGTTTATGACGTGCTGGAGAAAAGCGTCCGGAGTCTAAAAGAGGAATTGGAGCCGGATGTGGGGATCAAGATCGAGGCTGTGAAAAGCGCCGAGGAGGCGGTTCGCGATGTGGATCTGCTCGTGACTGTGACTACGGCCAAGGAGCCGATCGTCAGGGCTGATTGGCTCAAGCCCGGGGTTCACATTAGCGCTATCGGTTCTCACCGGCCGGATTTGCGGGAGATTGATGGCGTGACTATGAGACGCGCCAAGGTGGTCGTTGATTCCCGTGAGGCGGTCATGGCGGAGTGCGGCGACGTTCTCCTCGCGATCAAAGAGGGCGCGATTACAGAAGATCATATCCACGCCGAAATTGGCGAGGTTTTAGCCGGCAAAAAAACCGGCAGGACGAGCGCCGGGGAAATCACCCTGTACAAGGCCGTGGGTATCGCTATTCAGGATGTGGCCGCTGCAAAGCTGGTCTACCGGACGGCCGTGGAGAAAAAAGTCGGCGTCAACGTCGAGCTCTAGGTGGGGCCTCCCGTCCAAGAAAGCCCGCCGCGACCTGCTCCGCTTCACCCGCCGCGGTTAACGCAGCACGGAGCGGATCGCTTCGATAATGCGCGGTTCCGTCGGTGTGACGAATTCTTCGAGCGGCGGGCTGAACGGTATCGGGACGTCCGGCGCCGTCACCCGGCGGATCGGCGCCTTGAGCTTGTCGAAGCCCTCCTCGGCGATCCTCGCCGCCAGCTCCGCGGCGATGCCGCAGCTCTTGTGGCATTGATCCACGATCACCACCCGTCCGGTTTTCTCCACAGACGCAAGCAACGTCGCAAAATCGAGCGGCGCCACCGTGCGGGGATCTGCCACTTCGACTTCAATTCCCTCACGGGCGAGCTGGCCGGCGACATTCAGGCTCCGCTGCACTTCCAGCGAAGTGGCGATCACCGTGACGTCTTTGCCTTGGCGTTTTACCTCGGCCTGGCCGAAGGGAATCACCAGATCACCTTCCGGCACAGGCCCGCGGATCTCGAAGAGCTGGACATGGTCGACAAAGATGGTCGGGTTCGGACTTTCGACCGCGCTCTTGAGAAGTCCTTTGACATCTTTGGGCGAGGAAGGAAGGACGATCTCCAGCCCCGGACAGTTCCAAAGCATCGCCTGCGGGCTGTGGGAATGCTGGGCCGCGCCCTGGCCGCGAATGCCGTGGAGGATGTGAAAGACCACCGGCGCGCGCGTCTGCCCTCCGGACATGTAGAAGGCATTGGCGGCTTCGTTGACCACTTGCGGCCAGGCCTCGTAGATGAAGCTTCCGGTGCTGAGATCGACCACCGGCCGGAGCCCGGCCATGGCCGCGCCGATGGCGAGGCCGCAGTATCCCAACTCGGAGATGGGCGGATCAGCTACCCGGTCTGGATAGCGCTCTTTGATTTTTCGAAATAGCGTTCTGCGGGGGCTGAGACTCAAAAAGGAGCCGCCCATGAGATGGACCCTATCGTCAGCCATGATCTCGCTCAGCGCCTCGAGCTTCGCTTCGTAGTAAGCCAGCTCCCTCATGCATTACCTCTGGGCGAAGACATCCTTGAGCGCCTCTTTGGGCTCGGGAAACAGGCTCTCCAGGGCGAAGCGTGCGGCCTGCTCGATCGTCTGGCGCGCGCCTTTATCGATCTCGGCGATTTCCGTCTTTGTCGCCTGTCCTTTTTCGACCAGCTCGCGGATAAAGATCAGCACAGGATCGCTGGAACGATACCACTCCCGCGCGCGCTCCGGCACGGCGCTCGCATCCCAGGCCAGGGAGACATCCGTCGGCACGGGCACCGCCGGCCAGTTGGTCTCGCCGCCGGGCCAGCGCACGGTCTGGGTCTCGATGAACCGGGGTCCTTCGCCCCGGCGGATCTTCGCTACCGCTTCAGAGAAGGCAGCGTGAACAGCGCCCGCGTCCGTGCCGTCTATCTGTCTGGCGGGAATCTTGTAAGCCACGGGCAGATCCGTGAGAGGATAGACGGCCATGGTGGCGGACTGGGCCGCTCCGGTGGCCCTGCCGGGGCCGTATTTTCCGTTGTTCTCGCAGAGAAAAAGCACCGGCAGCTTCCACAGCGAGGCGAGATTGAACGATTCGGGCGCGGCGCCTTCTTCCAGGGCGCCGTCGCCGATCAGACAGACCGTGATCTGATCGCGCTTTTTTGCTTTGGCGGCATAGGCCGCGCCGACGGCGAGGGGAATGATGCCCGCTACAATGCCGGAGGTGTGGAGAAAGCCCAACTCCGCTGCGGCAACGTGAAAAGTTCCCCCTTTGCCCTGGTTGTAGCCATCCTTCCGTCCCAGGATCTCAGCAAAAAGTTTTCCAGGATCGGCGCCGCGTGCGAGCAGATGGCCGTGATTGCGATGGGTGGTGAAGAGGATATCCTTTTGCCCGAGGCAGGAAAGCGCCGGAACACCCGTCGCCTCCTGCCCGATGTAGACGTGGTAATGTCCCTCGAAGCGTCCCTGGTCATGGAGTCCGATCAAGCTCTCCTCGAAATGGCGGATCAAAAGCATCCGCCGGCAAAATTCTACCAACTTTTCTCGAGGCACTTTTGGCAGCATATCGTGGCCTCTCTAAAACACTGCTATCACGATCCGTCAACTTCTACTTCATCCGAAACTTTTTGGGGTTCTGCCGGAAGGCGTTCTTGCCCGCGAAGAGCGCCCTCTTGCCCAGCTCTTCCTCGATTCTCAATAACTGGTTGTATTTGGCGGTGCGCTCGCCCCGGCAG
>JACPDC010000055.1 GCA_016184235.1 Deltaproteobacteria bacterium
TGTTGGCCCGTTTGAGCAGCACCATGATCTGTCCCAGGTATTCTTCCGGGATTCTCTGCCGGCGCGCGATCTCCTTTACCTGAACCGGCTGATGTCCCCTCTGATTCTGGGCCAGATCGGCGAGCGCCAGCAGCCCGTAGTAGCCCTTGGAGCCGACTTTCATGATGATTTCTTCTTTACACGGGATTAACCGAGAAGGTCAAGCGGAATACTTAGCTTTCAGCAATCAGCGATCAGCATTCAGGCTGACAGATGAAGGCTGACGACTGAGAGCTTTTTCACAAGAAATTTTATTGGCAATTTTCGCCAACAATGCTAGATAGAAGAGGCCGGGAGGTGACGCTATGAAGTTTTTCATCGACAGTGCCGATGTCCAGGAGATCCGGGAAGCTCATAGCCTCGGCCTGATCGACGGAGTGACCACGAATCCGTCGCTGATCGCCAAGACCGGACGGGGGTTTGGCGAAGTCGTCGGCGAGATCTGTTCCGTGGTGACCGGGCCGGTGAGCCTCGAGACGGTCAGCCGGGACGCGGCGGGGATGGCGCGGGAGGGAGAGGGGCTGGTTCGCTACGGGAAAAACGTCGTGGTCAAAGTCCCCATGACCACAGAGGGATTAAAAGCCGTCAGGCTTCTTGGGGAAAGGGGCATCAAAACCAACGTAACCCTGTGTTTTTCTCCCGTGCAGGCGCTGCTCGCCGCTAAGGCCGGGGCCGCCTACATCAGCCCCTTTGTCGGCCGCCTGGACGACGTCTCCCAGAGCGGCATGGATGTGATCGGGCAGATCGTCAAGATTTACGCCAACTATAAGTTCACGACCGAAGTCTTGGTCGCGAGTATTCGCAATCCCATTCATGTCTTGACTGCGGCTCTGATGGGAGCTCATGTCGCGACCATGCCATTTGCGGTGATCAAACAGCTGGCCCAGCACCCTTTGACGGACATCGGGGTCGAAAGGTTTCTGAAAGACTGGGAAAAAGTCCCCAATAAGTTCTAATCAACCACCGTTTGACAACTCTCCGCTGCCTGAGCTAGATTAAAACGCTTTTTTGCCTCCAACCTTATCACGGGTCGTACCCTGAGGTAGGTAATTTATTTTATTGGAGGAGATATGGTGCGAAGAGAAAAATCAAATTACGTTATCCAGTCGGTTTCCCACGCGCTCGATGTGCTGGAGCAGTTTCACGGCAGCGTGGATGAGATCGGGGTCACCGAGCTGAGTAAGAGACTGAAGCTCCATAAAAACAACGTTTTTCGTTTACTGGCGACGCTCGAGGCCCGCGGTTACATCGAGCAAAACAGGGCTACCGAGAACTACCGGCTGGGTCTTCATTGCCTGCAGTTGGGTCAGACCTACGTGCAGCAGATGGGTTTTCTCCTCCAGGCCAAGTCCACATTGGAGGAGCTCATCAAGAACGCTAAGGAGAGCTCTTTTGTCGCCATTAGGAAGGGCGCGGCGATAGTCCCTCTGGACTTTGAGGAGGCCCGCAGCGCGGTTCGGGTGGTGTCGTTTCTTGGCACCACGCTGCCCCTGCACTGCACGGCGCCGGGAAAGGTCTACCTGGCGTTCGACTCCGAGGAGGGATTAAGCCAGGGCCTGCCCGAGAGGCTCGAGCGTTTTACCGACAAGACGATTGTCGAGCGGCGCCAGCTTCTGGAGCAGGTCAAGCAGGTGAGCGAAACCGGTTACGCGGTGGAGCAGGGAGAATTTATTGACGAGGTCGTATGCGTTGCGGTGCCCATCCATGACTATACCAGAACCCTGGTGGGGAGCCTGGCTATCGCCGGGCCGGCGCACCGCTTGAGTCACGACCGGCTTCATAAAGAGATCGTGCCGATGATTCTCAAAGGCGGGACGGAGCTGTCCAAGCGCCTAGGCTACCAAGGGTAAGATCCGCTGAAAAAGGCTCACCTGGTTTCGTTACTCGTTACTGGTTGACTCGTATACTCGATTAACCAATAACCAATACACCAATAACGATCCGCTATTTCATCGCCCGTTCCACCAGCTCTATGACGTCCAGCGCCTTTACCTGCTCGTCCATGCCCTTGGCCTTGAGTCCGTCCTCCATCATGACCATGCAGTAGGGGCAGGAGACGGCGACGACGTCCGGGCCGGTCTCGAGCGCCTGCTCCACCCGGATGTAATTGACCCGTTTGTCCTTCGGCTCTTCCATCCACATCCATCCCCCGCCCGCGCCGCAGCACATCGCGTCGTGGCGGCAGTGCTTCATCTCCTGGAGCTGGGCTCCGCGGATCTCCCGGATCACCTGCCGCGGCGCGTCATAGATCTGATTGTAGCGGCCGTAATAGCAGGAGTCGTGGTAAGTGACCTTGCCGGGGAGCTCTCCGGACAAGGCGATTTGTCCTTGCCGGATCAGGCCATGCACGAACTCGGCGGCGTGGATGACCTCGTAGTTGCCGCCGAATTGAGGGTATTCGTTCTTTAAGGTATTGAAGCAGTGGGGACAATTGGTGAGAATTTTTTTGAACCGGTAATGGTTAAGGACCTCGATCAATGCCTGGGCCATCGTCTGGAACAGGTACTCGTTGCCGATGCGCCGGGCGGTCTCCCCGTTGCACAGCTCTTCCTTCCCCAGGATGGCAAAGTTCATCCCCGCCTTTTTCAGGATCTTGACCATCGCCAGCGTGGTCTTTTTACTGCGGTCGTCGAAAGAGCCCGCGCAGCCCACGTAGTAGAGAACCTCGGCGTCCGGGTGATCCGACAGGCGCGGCACCTCGAGCCCTTCAGCCCAGCCATCGCGATTCTCCTGGCCGATGGCCCATGGGTTGCTCTGGGTCTCCATGCCCTTGAAGGCGCGGTTCAGCGCGGACGGAAAGCGGGCCTCCTCCTGAACCAGGTGGCGCCGCATATCGACGATCTTGTCCACGTATTCGATGAGCACCGGGCAGGCCTCCTCGCAGGCGCGGCAGGTGGTGCACGACCAGAGGACGTCGTCGTGGATCAG
This sequence comes from Deltaproteobacteria bacterium, assembly GCA_016184235.1. Classification (GTDB taxonomy): domain Bacteria; phylum Desulfobacterota; class Binatia; order UBA9968; family UBA9968; genus UBA9968. The sequence continues at coordinate 2,968 of JACPDC010000055.1, forward strand.
GTTGTCGCCGACAATGACGGCATCATTGCCTTCGCCGCCCTGACCGTCCGTCTTTTGCAGCAGCCCCCTTTCCCGGCTGTAGAGGTGGTCTCGGAGATCGAGCAGCAGCTGGCGCGGCGCCAGGGGCTTGCCGCTGGCGGTGGCCGGACATACGGAGGCGCAACGCCCGCATTCCGTGCAGCTATACATGTCCAGGATCTGCTTCCAGGTGAACTGGCTCATGCGCGAAGTGCCGTAGGTCTCGGTCTTTTCCAGATCCATGAAGCTGAGCGCGCCCGCCGGTTCCAGCTTGCGGAAGAATACGTTGGGTATCGCGGTGATGATGTGGAAGTGTTTGGAGCGCGGCAACAGGTTGAGAAAAGTGAGGATGATGAGAACATGGATCCACCAGGCAGCGTCGCGCACGACGCCTACGGCGGCGGGGCCCATTCCGCTCAAGAGAAGCCCCACGCCGCTGCTGACGATGCTCCAGCGCTTCTCTAGGAGGGTAAGCGGATCGGACTCCAAGACGAAGCGCCCGCCGTCGTAAAGAAAATCCGTGACCATCAAGCCGAGAATAAAAAGGAGAATAACCAGCGCCTCCCAATGCGACTGTCCCGCCAATCGGTTCTCGGCCGGTTTAAAACCGAAAAGCCGCGCGGGGTGCGAGAGCAGCCATCGGTACAGGGCTATCAGCACCGCCAGTATGACGCCGACCTCTACGAGATCTTTGAGCAGGAGGTAGGGTCCGCCCAAGCCGGCCGGATGGAGGCCGGGCAGATAAAAGTGGGGATCGTATCCCTGCGCGAAAAGAGTAAGGGTGCGGGCGGAGACCACCATGAATCCCCAGAAGATCAGGAAGTGCATCAGACCGGCCGGCTGCTCGCCCGTCAGGAATTTTTTCTGGCCGAAGGCATAGAGCAGAACCCCGCGGATTCTCTCTCCCGGTCGATCAAAGCGGGCGTCGGCCCTGGCCGCTTTGAGCAGGAGAAAACGGCGATAGAGCGTAAAGCCGAAAAGGCCCAGAGCGGCAACCAGGATTAGCGTGAGAAGAACAGGGGTTATCATATCGGCGGGCGGCGTATTTGCCATATGCCATATGTCATAATAGAGTTGTTTTCAAGGAGACCGGTGATGCGGTGTCGCAAGCGCAACTGGCTGCGGGCGGTTTTTTTCCTGCTTTTACTCCTCGCCGTTGCCGGCTGTCGCCCCGGCCCGCGCGTTGTGGTCTCGACCCGGAGCGGCGCAGAGCTGGCATTCAAAGTGGAGGTTGCCGATACCCCGGCCAAAAGGGTTCTCGGCCTTCAGTACCGGAACGAGCTCGGCGAGGATCGGGGCATGCTGTTTCTGTTCCCGTCTCCGGCGGCACAGTCCTTTTGGATGAAGAATACGCCTGTCTCTCTGGATATCATCTTTATCGGCAGCGACTTAAGGATTGCCGGCATTGTTCACCAGGCGGCGCCCTTCTCGACCGCCTCGCTGTCCGTAGCCGCGCCCAGCCAGTTTGTGCTCGAGGTCAAAGGCGGGCTCTCCCGGCAGAAGGGCATAGAGACAGGCAACGCCGTGCGCTTCGAGAACATTTCGTTAGCGGGGATTAAAGATTAATCTCCTAACACCTCACGCTTAACGCCTGACGTGAGGGGTAAGGCGTAAGGGGTGAGGGAAAACTTAGATTTCGCTGAAGAAGTAGGGCTTTAAAGCCTTGAGCCGCTCCTCGTAGGAATCGGGATGGAGGAACCAGAGCGTCGCAGAGAGGCTGCTCAGCAGGGAGTTGCCGTCCTGAGGAGTAAAGCACATCCCGACCACCTCTCGCTCTCCCTTGATGGCAAGGCTCTGAGAGACGATAACGGTCTGATTGAGGATGCGGCCGAAAATCCCGTGGTCCCTGCCAAAAGAGAAAACCGCCGCAGACGATTTCTTATTCGTCAGGGC
>JACPDC010000056.1 GCA_016184235.1 Deltaproteobacteria bacterium
TGGGCGGGATTCAGTCCTACAAACAGCCCGATCTGGACGATCCAGGAAAGAAAGCTGCTCCAGAAACAGGGGGTGGAGCCGGAGATCATAGCTATCAGCAACAGCCCCACGGTGCTTCAAGCCCTCCTGGCCGGCGAGATCGACGCCGCCAGCATCTCGGTGACCACGCTGGTCAGCTCCCGGCTGGCGGGCGCCGATACCGTGATGATCCTGGGCGTTGTCCCGACTTTCGTGGACCACATCGTAGCCAGGACAGAGATCGCTACGGTAGAGCACCTGAAAGGAAAGACCGGCGGGGTGAACCGTCTGGGCACTACCTCGGACATGGGCCTGCGTCTGGCGCTTAGAAAGCTGGGGATCGATCCGGAGCGAGATACCAGGATTCTCCCCGTCGGAGGGAATGCGGAAAGATTTGCCGCCCTGTCCAAAGGGCTCGTCCACTTCACCATCATGGCGGAACCTTTTGTGCGCGAGGCTGAGAAGTTGGGCTTCAGAGACCTCGTGAGCATCGGCTCCCTGAAAATCCCGTTTTGGTGGAACGGCATCCTGACGAGGGAAAGCACCATCAAAGCCAAGAGACCGCTGATTGCGAAGCTCGTGCGTGCCATGACCGAGGCGCTCCATTTTCTAAAAACCGACAAAGAGGCCGCCAAGGCCATCTTCAGAAAAAACCTGGGGATCTCGGATCCGGAGGGGCTGGAAAAGGCGTACAGGGACTATTCTTCGGCCTTCCCCGAGGTGCCCTATCCGTACCCGGAGGGGGTCAAGACCCTGCTCGACGACATGGCGGCGCGTAATCCCAAGGCCGCAACCGCGGACCCGAAAACTTTCGTCGATATGAGCTTCGTGAGAGAGCTGGACTCGTCGGGCTTTATCAAGCAGCTCTACAAAAAATAGGGTTCGCTCGGGAGGCTGCGGACGTTCGACTCGAAGGCTTCGGTTTAAGCAGAGGTCTAGACGTTCGGCTGAGCTCAGTCGAGCCGAGAGACGCCTCCGGCGAACAGCCTGTCAGGCCTCGCTCTCTCTTCCCTGCGAGACCCGCCTGGCCGTGAGGCCGACGGACACGGAGGCGAGGATCCCGCCCAGGACCACGGCGCCGGGGACGCCGAGAAGTGATGCGGTGGCGCCGATCTGGGCCTGCCCGATCATCGGGCTGCCGAAGACAAAGACATGAACCATGCTCTGGACCCGGCCGCGCAGGTGGTCCGGCGTCATGATCTGGATAACCGTCATTCTCAGCGTCTCCCCCACCGCGTCGAACGCCCCGAGGGAGAAGGCGACAATCAGCGAAAGCGTGAAGGAGCGGCTCAAGGCGAACAGAATGAGGCCTAGGGTGTAGAGCAGGGTGACGGAGACGATCAGCTTGCCTTTGTCCTTCGGATTGCCCAGCGCCATCACCGCACCGGAGCCCATCAGAGCGCCCACGGCCGGCGCGCCCAGGAGAATCCCCAAACCGGTCGGGCCCACTCCCAAGAGATCGCGGGCGAAAACCGGCATCATCCCCTTATAGGCGCCGAAAAAATTCACGCAGGTATCCATCACCAACAGTCCCATGATCACGGAATTGTCCCAGACGAAGCTCAATCCCGTCCGCATGCTCTGCAGCGCCGACTCTCTTTTCGCGCCGTCCCTCGTTTCCCGGATGCGCATGATCATCAGGGAGAGGATCACGCCCAGGAAACTCACGGCGTTGATGTAATAGGACCAGCTGATGCCCACCGCCGCGAGCGCCACCCCGCCGAGAAAGGGGCCGACGAGAGTGGCGCTCTGGCGCAGGGTGACATTGAGGGCAAAGGCGGTCGCAAGATGCTCGCGCGGCACCAGATTGGGGATCATAGCGGTGCGGGCCGGCACGTCGAAAATCTGCACCGCTCCGGCGAGGAAGGTAATCGCGTAGATGTGCCAGACCTCGATTCGGCCCGTGTCGGTCAAAAGGCCCAGGAGGGCGGCCAGGAGCATGGCCAGACCCTGGGTGACGATCAGCAGCCGGCGCCGATCCATGCGGTCGGCGAGCACTCCCCCCGTCAGAGAAAAAACGATCACCGGCAAAGCGCGAAAAAGACCTACCAGACCGAGTTGGAACGGAGAGCTGGTGATCTCATAGACCTGCCAGGCCACGGTGATGCTGGAGATCTGGTTTCCCACCGCCGAGATCAGGAGGCTCACCCAGAAAAGACCGAAGTCCCTTTGCGCCAGGACCTGCCAGGGCCGCACCGAATTTTTCATGGAAACATTCCGACTAGCATAATTCCCTGTTTTAAGCTAATGATCCGCCATGCGCATCTGCTCGCTCCTGCCCAGCGCCACCGAGATCGCGTTCGCCCTGGGGCTGGACGACTCCGTCGTGGCGGTCACACACGAATGCGATTACCCTCCGCAAGCGAGATCCAAGCGGGTAGTGGTAAAGAGTTCCATTGATCCCGCGAGCCAAAGCAGCGCCGAGATCGACAAGAGCATCGGCGAGCGGCTCAAGGGCAACAGGGGGGTCTACACCATCGATCTGCCGCGCCTCAGAGAGGCCGACCCTGACCTGATTCTCACGCAAGAACTGTGCGATGTCTGCGCCGTCGATTATGACGAGGTTCTCAGCGCCGCCCGATCGCTCGCGCGCAGGCCAAAAATTATCTCGCTCACCCCTACCCTCCTCGCCGGCGTGCTGCGGGACATCGAGCTGGTCGGCGAGGCCACGGGTAAACAGCGCGAGGCCGGAGCGGTCGTAGGGCGCTTGAGCGCCCGGATCGATCGCGTCCGGGAGCAGGCAGCCGGCGCCGGCTACCGGCCGCGGGTCGCCTGCATGGAATGGCTCGATCCGATCTACATCGCCGGCCACTGGATTCCTGAGATGGTCGAGCTGGCGGGAGGAAGGGACGAGCTCGGGAAAAAAGGGCTGCCGTCGGAGAAAACCTCTTGGGACCGCGTCGTTCAGTCCGCCCCCGAGGTGATTGTTCTCATGCCCTGCGGCTTTGAGGTCGAGCGGACGATGAAAGAGCTCGAGCTCCTCCCCCGGCTCCCGGGGTGGGCTGATCTGCCGGCAGTCAGGGAGAGAAGAGTCTTTGCGGTCAACGGCAGCGCCTATTTCAACCGTCCCGGGCCCCGCCTGGTGGATGGGCTGGAGATCCTGGCCCGGTTATTTCACCCGAAGATCTTCCCCGCAGAGCTGGACGCGGAGACGGCGCGGAGGGTCGACCCATCCGCCTGAGCCCTTCCCTTTCCCTCGCGCGAGAAATTCTCGGACTGGCGATCCCGGCCATGCTGGCCATCGCGAGCGAGCCGATCTTAAGCCTCGCCGATACCGCCATGCTCGGCCACTTAGGCGTGGAGCCCCTCGCCGCCCGCGCCATCGCCTCCTCTCTCATCGGCGCGATCTACTGGATCTTTGGCTTCCTGGTCTTCGGCACGACAACTCTGATAGGCCATCACCACGGGGCCGATGACAAAGAGGCCTGCGGCGAGATATGTCTCCACGCCCTCCTTATCGCCGTGCTCGGCGGCGTCGCCGTCGCCGGGGCCGGCATTTTGTTCGCCCCGCATCTATATGCGCTGATGGGCGCGCAGGAGAGCGTGTTGTCGGGCGGCGCCGAATATTTTCGCATCCGCATCGCCGGCACACCCTTCACTTTCCTCTTCTACGTCACCGTGGGTTTCCTGCGCGGCGTTCAGGACACGCGCACTCCCATGCTCGTCGCCTTCTCGTTCAACGGCCTAAATCTCCTGCTCGACTACGTCCTGATCTACGGCGCTTTCGGCATTCCCGCCCTCGGCCTGCGCGGGGCCGCCATCGCCGCCCTGGCCTCCCAGATCACCGGCGGGGTGATTTGCCTGAGGCTTCTTTTCTTTTCCTCTTACAGCGTCCGGTACGGCCTCAACCGATGGAAATGGAGTCGGCGCCGATTTCTGCCGCTCTTTTCGATCGGCCGCGACCTGGCCCTAAGGACCGGCGCGCTCCGCTTCTCGCTGGTCTTTGCCACCGGAACCGTAGCCAGGATGGGAGCCGGCCCGCTCTCGAGCCACGAGATCGCCCTTCAGCTCTGGCTGCTGTGCTCGGACACGATCGACGGCCTGGCAGTCGCCGGGCAGGCGCTGGTGGCGAAGTACCTTGGGGCGGGCGGGGCCGACAAGGCCTATCAAATGGGAAAGGTTCTTGTCGTGTGCGGCTCGATCGCCGGTTTGTTCTTTGCGGCCGGCTACTTGCTGGCAAAGCAGCCGCTGATCGCTCTGTTCACGAGCAGTGCGGAGATCGCCGGAGTTCTCGGCGGGGGGGTCTTTCTCTTCCTCGCCCTCTCTCAGCCGTTGAACGGCGTCGTCTTCGTTCTGGACGGTTTTCTCATCGGCGCGTACGATACGCGCTTTTTGATGTGGGCGATGCTGATCGGCGCCCTGGGGATATTCGTCCCGCTGGCCTGGATCTCTCTTCAGTGGGAGCTTGGGCTTGTCGGAGTATGGATCGGCCTTACGCTTTTGATGCTCTGGCGTTTAGCAACGAACCTCTTCCGCTTCCTCAGCGGCGGCTGGCGGGCGGGATTCTCCGTCAGTGCTTCTTCACATCGAGGCTGATGGCGTTGCTTTCCGGAGCGGGCGATGCCGACCAGGCGCCGGAGGCGATCATGCGCAGCCACACCTCGCGGCCGGCGCGGCTGATGAAACCGGCCGGAGCGATTTCATGGCGGATCTTGACGCTGGCGTCGGCAATCTCGGGTGAGACAAAGACGCTCACCCACTTCTTCTCCTCCCAGTCCCTGAGCTCGAAACGGAGCGACTTTCCGCCGCCCGCCTCTTCATCGTGAAGCTTTGCCTGAAAGCGCAGGGTCAAGGACGAGACTCTCTCACGCGGGGCATCCAATTTCCATTTTATCTCGTAGTAAGCGGCCGGCGC
>JACPDC010000416.1 GCA_016184235.1 Deltaproteobacteria bacterium
GCCACACGGAGATTGGGGAAGCGGTCCAGGACGCCGTGGTAGATAAAAGAGACCAGCGCGACCATGAGCGGAAGCGGATGATGCAGGACATGGGAGGCGGTGAAGTTGGTGAAGGTGTTAAGCCCCGCCCCTTCCAGGTTCGCCCCGCCGTGAACCGCCAGGGCGCAATCGAGCCTCTCCGCCTCTTCGTAGATGGGCCAGTAGAGATCATGGCCAAGGTGCAGCGGAAGCCCGGTGGAGGGAAGCATGGCGCCGGGAAAGCCGAGATCTTTCACCGTCCGTCTCAGTTCTGTTACCGCCGCCGGCGCGTCCTGCATCGGGATAAGCGCCATGGGACGCAGCCGGTCGCTCACCTTGGCGAAGCGGCGGTAGACATAGTCGTTATACGCGCGGCAGACTTCCACGGCATATCTCGGGATTTGAATGCACCCTACGGAAAGCCCCACTCGCTCGCGGTCACTCTCTGTTTCGCCGTGTTTTTTCCCTCGTGCAGGGCGAAGTGCATCCCGTCGAGCGACGGGAAGACGCCCTGGCGGTTGCGCGACGGCTTAAGCGCGTGCCCCCTGATCCGCTCGCTCATGAACTCCGCAAACTCGGGGACGGACTCCACGATATGGCCGTCACAATCCACCACTGAGAATTGCCCGTAGGACATCCGAGCCTCCTGGTCTCCAATAATCATGCTTTGTCTTTCAATTCCTCCAAAGCGAGAAAGATCTTCTCTGCCTTGATCGGCAGATCCCGGATGCGGACCCCGACGGCGTCGAAGACGGCGTTGGCGATCGCCGGCGCGACCGGGATGAGCGCGCTTTCGCCGATGCCCTTGGCGCCGAACGGACCGTTCCGGTCCGGCACCTCGACGCAAATCGGGTCGATTGCCGCCGGCATGTCGCCGAGCGACGGCAGAACATAATCAACGAGGTTGGGATTGATCAGCTGGCCGTTGTCGTAGGCGATCTCTTCGAACATCGCCTGGCCGATGCCGGTGATCGCCGCGCCGGCCAGCTGCTGGCGGCAACCGAGCGGGTTGAGCGCCTTGCCGACATCGACGGCGGCGGCGTACTTGACGAGCTTGAACTTGCCGGTATCGACGTCGACCTCCACTTCCGCGGCTCCGGCCGCAAGGAACCAGAACGCCGACGTGCTCTTCTCGCCGAACTCGTTTTTCACGGAGGTCTTGACCTGTCCCTCGCCAACCAGCGTTCCACCCTGCATGCCGAAGCGTTTGAACATGACCTCGGCGTAGTCGAGCCGCGCTTCGGGCAGCCGTATCTTGCCCCCGGCGAAGGTCACCGTGTCTTCCGGCACCCCGTATTCTTTCACGACAATTTGCTTCAGCTGGCGCATGATATCCCGCGCCGCCAGCTGCACCGCCTTGCCCATGTGAAACGTCGAGCGGCTCGACGAAGTCGTGAGATCGTACGGCACCACGTCGGTGTCGACGCCGAGAACCTGCCCTGGCCCATCTCGACCGTGCCGGCATAAATGGATAGGCTCCCGTCTTCATTGAGCTTCACCACCGCACAGGAAATCGACGGCGTAATCGTCGCCTTGATCATGCAGGCGAGCCCTTTTCCCCTCTTGATGTTTGTTTCTTCTTTCCCTTGTCCCTTAAGACTCTGAGACCGTTGAACTTTCGTCTCCCACCCGATCGATCTGGCAACTTGATCCAGGCATTCCTTAAGGCCGACGGCGCGCAGCGTCTCTTCAGTGACGAATTTGTCGCCCTCGTCGTAACCGTTCTGCTTGCGCAGCTCGAGCGGATCCCTCTTCAGCGCCGCCGCGATGATATCCATCTGCGACTCGACAGCCCAGGCCGATTGCGATACGCCGAAGCCGCGGAAAGCCCCCGCCGGCGGCTTGTTCGTGTAAACCGAATAGGAATCGATTTTTAGATTGGGAATCTTGTACGGACCGGCGGCGGTATAGCCGGACTTCTTTGCCACCCGGGGGCCGATCTCGGCGTAGGCTCCGGTGTCGAGATGGATCTCGCACTCGCGCGCCACCAGCGTCCCGTCTCTCCTGACGCCGGTCTTCATGCGGATCACCGCGGCATGCTTGGTGATCGTGTAGAAAACCTCTTCGCGCGTAAGCACGACGCGCACGGGCCGTCCCGCTTTCCCAGACGGTAATCCGCCCGCCCGGCTCGACGGACGCGATACACGCATGAGTTTCAAGAAAACTGTGCTGCGTCGCCGGCAATGTAAAAGTGTCTTCGAAGATATGATCCGCCTCGGCGAAACCCTTGTCGATATCGCCGCGGGTGAGCCTGAAGTGGGTGCAAACGTTGGTGCCTTCGACGGGCTTTAACTCGGCGAGATCGGCAAAGCCGGAAGCCGGCAGCTTGACCGACTCGTGCACCAGCGTCGCGCCGGGCTTCAACGAATCCTCAACGCTCAGGACCGCGGGCAACTCCTGGTAGTCGACCCGGATCAGCTTCAGCGCTTCTTCCGCCGCATCGACGCTTAACGCCGCCACCGCTGCCACCGGGTCGCCGACATGGCGGACTGTTTCCACCGCGACGATCGTCTGGTCCTTGAAGACCGGCCCGTAGAAAGGCTCGATGCCTTGGTCATGCAGAATATCGTCGCGCGTCAGCACCGCCACGACGCCGGGAACTTTGAGGGCTTGGGACGCGTCAATTTTTATAATCCGCGCATGGGGGTAGGGGCTCCGAAGGATCTTGCCGTGACACATCCCTGGCACGCTCATGTCCGCCAGATACTGCGCGCGGCCGGTCACTTTGGTCTCGTAGTCCAGCCGGCGCACCGATTTGCCGATAAGACCCTCTTCCATACGAAGCTCCTAAGAGCCGGCCGCCCTCTTGACGGCCTGCAGGATCTCCTGGTAGCAGCCGCAGCGGCAAAAATTTCCCGCCAGGTAATCGCGAATCTGCTGCTCCGAAGGCCGCGGGCACTCGTCGAGGAGCGCCTTCGCCGTGAGAATAAATCCGGAGGTGCAGTATCCGCACTGCAACGCCCCGAACTCCATGAACGCTTCCTGTAAAGGATGAAGCCCGTCTTTCCCGCTCAAGCCTTCGATGGTCGAGACCTCGCAGCCGTCGGCGTCCAGCGCCAGAACCGAACAGGCGCTGACCGGCCTGCCGTTGAGAAGCACCGTGCAGGCGCCGCAGACCTGGATGTCGCAGCCGAGCTTGGCGCCGGTCAGGTCAAACTGCTCCCGCACCA
>JACPDC010000057.1 GCA_016184235.1 Deltaproteobacteria bacterium
AGGGCGATTCAGTAATGATTCTTTATTTCATCGAGTGGGACCTTCCCGACCAGAAGGCGAATCTCACGATCTACGCCAACAAGGCGAAAAACGACTGGCTGCCGGCGACGCTGGCGCATCCCGGCGTGCACGAAATCCGCAATTACCGCAATCCCTTCGAGGTCACCCCGCAGGTCGGCATCAGCATCGAGTTTGAATCGTTGGAGGCGTGGCGCGATTATCTCGAGTCCCAGGACTACATCCGCATCATGCGCGAGCTGCGCATCCTCGGCTGCTGTAACTTCTCCACCCACCTCTGGGCCCCGTCGAAGTATTTTCCCGAAGTGCTGAAGGCGGAGAAGAAGCAACCCCGACCCTAAATCAGGTAAATACCCGATTTACATAACCAAGACGATGTGTATTGTAGCCACCAATATCGTGCGGCCACGAAAGCGCTAAGTTAAATATCAGCGACACCCTCTTAAATTGTTTGGTCCTCTCGCGCAAATTAACCCACTACAGACTGTGGGCTAGGGAGCCTTGATCGGCATGGAAGCGAAAAGCCTGATTTCCCCTGCTCCGGCGATGAGGCGCCTGTTGTCTCTGGTGCCGCTGGGAGGGTCCCTTCCGGAGAATGCGTGGCGCAACCGGCATCGCTTCTTGGTGGGACTCACTTGGTTCCACGCGCTCATCATCGCCCTGGTGGGGCCGGCCTTGGGCTACAGCTGGGAGTGGAGTCTTGGCGCGCTGTACCGCGACGGCACGGTAGCCCACACGGTCATGGAGGGGCTGATCGTCGCTTTGTTTGCGGCCCTGGCGACAAGGGGAGTCGGCCGCGCCTTCCAAGCCACGATGATCGGCTTTGGACTGATGAGCTCGTCCGCCATCCTTGTGCATCTCTCGGGCGGCTATATCGAGTTCCACTTCCACTTCTTTGTGATGCTTGCCTTCCTGGCCCTATACCAGGATTGGATACCGTACAGCCTGGCCATCGTGTATGTTCTTATCCACCACGGTGTCGTTGGCGTGTTGTGGCCCGAGGAGGTCTACAATCACACAGCGGCGTTCAATGCCCCCTGGACCTGGGCGGGAATCCACGCCGCCTTTGTGCTCTGTGCCTCCGTCGGGAGCATGACCGCCTGGCGTTTCAATGAAAAGGCCTTCGCGCAAACCCAACGGATCCTGCAATCGGCAGGCGAAGGGATCCATGGCCTGGATCGCGACGGCAAGGTGACCTTCATGAACCCGGCAGCCAGCGAGATGCTCGGCGCGGACGCCAGGTACGCCGTCGGCAAGCACATGCATGAGATCGTGCGCCATACGACCGCCGAAGGCGCTTCCTTTGCCGGCGGGGAATCGCCTATCCTGGAGCCCCTCAAAGACGGGCTCGCGCGTCGCGGGACGGATCAAATCTTCCAGCGGATGGATGGCAGGAACTTCTTCGTGGATTATCTGAGCACCCCTATCGTCGAACGCGGAGAGCTGACCGGCGTGGTCGTCACCTTCACGGATGTCACCGAGCGCAAGCGGGCCGAGGAACAGCTTCAACGGCACCGCGACAGGCAGGCTGCGCTGCACGACATCAACCTGGCCATTACTTCGACTCTGGATCTTAAATCGGTCTTGCGCCTCCTCCTTGAGAAAATCGATCCTATTGTCCCCTACCCGGTGGTCACCGTTGTCAGGCTGCTCAACAAAAGGACCGGAGAATTGGAAACCGTGGCCTCGCGCAACCTCGATGAAGGGGAGTGGGGAGGCGAGCGGTGGAGATCGGGACGCGGTCTCGCTTATCTGGTGCTCGAGCCTAGGACCCCCATGGTCATCCGCAACCTCCACACGAATCCGGGCGTGCAAGAGCCGGATTTTTACCGCACCCGCGGACTGGTCTCCTACCTCGGAGTGCCCCTGATCGCCAAAGGGGAGATCTTGGGAGTCCTCGGCCTCTACACGAGGCAAGAGCATGAATTCAGCAAGGAGGAGACTGCGTTCTTCACCACCCTGGCACAGCAGGCGTCCATAGCGATTCACAACTCACGGCTCTTTGAGCAGGCAAAGCCAAAAGGGGAATGAGCGGGATAAGATGCCGGCGGGATCAGGCGGGTCTGTAAGACCAAATTTCCTTCAGCCGCAAGATGTGGATGCCCTGATTTTTCTCGCTAATGTAGATGCATCCTCGTCGATCCACCAGGACATCTTCGACCTGGGCGACGAGCCGGCTCGGCTTCGTTCCGATCCTCTCCTTGGGATCGGGCGGGATGAAATAGGCGATCTCTTTGGGCGCGCGCGGATCGCGGATGTCGTAGACCCTGAGGCCGGCGTTGAAATAGGTGAGATAGGCAACGTCGTCCCTGTCTTCCAAACAGGCCTGGTGGTTCGAGTGGTGCTGGTTGTGCGGCCCGAAGCGGCCTCCCTTGGCGAAAAAATTCTTCAGGCCGGATCCCACGGGCGGAAGCGGCTGCGGGAAAAGAGAGATCAGGCGGGGCTCCTTTTCATCTTTGATGTCGACGATGCCGGCGAGGTTCAAGTTCTCATCCCCGTTCTCGGCGATCGCCTCGTCGTTGATCAAGGCGAGTCTTCGGCGCGGCAAGGGGAGATAGGTGTGGATGCCCTGCCGGCTGCACAGGCCGTGAAAGAGCAGCTGGCTCACCATCTTCGGGCGCGAGACGTCCGAAATGTCCAGGATGATCGCTCCGCCGTCCCCATAGGGGAGGTAGGCGCGGTTTCCCTCCACGTGGGCCGGACCATGCAAGGAAAGTCTCGCCCCGCTCTTGGCCGCTCGTTCCTCCTGCTCCGGCAGCCAGAAGCGGGAGACCTCTCTCGGTTGGCCGGGATCCGAAATATCGACGATCTGGTAGATCTTCTTGTCGAATCCGGGCGCGCCTCCGGCCGCGTGCACCAGAGGGCCGCCATCGTAAAAATTCCGGTGCGTTCCGGTGCTGTCCGTGCGGTAGTGGCTTAGCTGTCGGGGCTTGACCGGGTCGGCGAGGTCCCAGACCAGGAAGCCTTCAGTAAATGGTTGTCCGTCGATGCCGCCCCAGCCCGGCGCGATCCGCTCCAGGGCCGTGACCATCTTGCCCTCGGCTACCTGGATTTGAATCGTCCAGCTGTTCTCCGGTCCGGGAATGAAAGCGGCATACTGCGGCGCGCTCGGATCGGTGACATCGAGGATGCTCCAGCCGCGATGCCAGAGATGGCCCATGTAGAGATACCAGCGGCCGTTAACCTCCTGCATGGCGAGCTTGAAGGCGGGCCGGCCGCCGAGATCGTGGTAGCCGAGGACCTCGATGTTGCGGGAGAACCAAGGTGTCAGTGTCGTCGTCATCTCTTAACGGCTTATTCCTACTCCCACTCTAGCGCAATATTTCTTCACCTGGCACCGGCTGCACATGGGCGAGATCGGCCGGCACAAGTGCTGGCCGAAGGTGACGAGGAGATCGTTGTATTCCAGCCAGTACTGCCTGGGCAGCTTCTCTCTCAGGGCGAACTCGGTCTCTTTGGGATTTTTGGTCCGAACGTAGCCCCAGCGGTTGGAGATGCGATGCACGTGGGTATCGACGCAGATGCCCGGCTTGCGGTAGCCGAGGGTCACCACCAGGTTCGCGGTCTTGCGCCCCACGCCCTTGAGCTTCAACAGCTCGTCGATCTCATCGGGAACTTTGCCGGAATATGTTTCCAGCAGCGCGCGGCAGATGGCGCGGATATTTTTCGCCTTGGTGCGGTAAAAGCCCACCGGAAAGATCGCCTTCTCGATCTTCCTGGCCGTGAGCTTGAGCATCTCTGCCGGCGTGTTTGCCAGGGCGAAGAGCCGGTGCGAGGCCCGGGCGGTGGTCGCGTCCTGGGTGCGCAGGCTCAGGATGCACGAGATCAGAACGTGGAACGGGCTCTCGGACGATTGCGCCACCACGGTGACGATCGGCGTCTGCCATTTCGGCACCTCGCGCCGCAAGATGCGGACGGCCGGGTGAATTTGCTTTTCGGTCATAGCGTATGGAACGACTAAAACGGTTCGAACCGTTCGAACGGTTCCAATCGTTCGACGGTTCAGGGATCGCTTTTTCGACCCGGATTATGTAAATTGAGGATCTATCACAGATTGGCAAGAAGAAAAACTTTTAGCGATGATCGCCGACAAGATCTTTACCGTCCTGCAATCCCGCACCCCGAGAACCTTGGGAGAGGAGCGCTTGAGGCCGGCCGCGGTCCTGGTGCCGATCCAGGAGAGGGCGGACGGCGACCATCTGGTGTTGACGCAGCGGGCGGCGATGCTCAGCTCGCACCAGGGTCAGGTGGCCTTCCCGGGAGGAAGAGTGGATCAGGAAGATTCCGGTCCCCTTCAGGCGGCGCTGCGGGAGAGCGAGGAGGAGATCGGGATTCGTCCCCGCGATGTGCGCGTCCTGGGACAGCTCGATCAGGTCACGGCAGCGGCCGACTATCTGGTCACCCCCTTCGTCGGCGTGATCCCCTTTCCCTATGAGTTTCGTTTGAACCCGGCGGAGACCACGGCGGTCTTTTCCGTTCCGGTCTCCGCGCTGCTGGATCCGGAGCGCTTGCGCATGGAGGCGCGCCCTTATCTCTCCTCTCGGCGCGATCCGATCTACCACTTCCATTACGAGGGCTGGGACATCTGGGGCGCCACGGCGCGCATCATCACCCAGCTATTGGAGCTTGCCTATGGCTTCGAAATCCAAAGGAACGTGGATTAAAGGCGGGCTGATTCTTCTCTTTTTCGCTCTCGTCGCCTGCAGCGCTTCGCCGGCCTTTGACGGGAAGGATACGATTCCCGTAGAGCAGCCGTAGCCTGGCTATGGGGTTCGGTCGGGAACTGTTCTTGGACGGCGTGCGCGGCTCTCTCTTGCCGCTGCTGGCGGGGATTCTCCTCGCCCTCCCCTGCGCGGCTCTCTCTTGCCGCTGCTGGCGGGGATTCTCCTCGCCCTCCCCTTCGTTTACCCCCTCTGGTTTCCCGCCGCGTGGCTCTTTATGGTTCCGCTCTTTTTCGCGGTGCATCAAAGCGCGGCGCTGAAGCGCGCCTTTTTCTTAGGCTGGCTTGCCGGCGGGGTGGCGAACCTTTTAGGCTTTTATTGGATCGACTACACGATCCGCGTCTTCGGCGGCTTCCCGCATGGCGCGAGCCAGGCTATTTTTTTGGTTTTTGCCGCCTATGGGGCGCTGCCCCTCGCGTTTTTTGCTTTGCTCGTGCGTCTGTGCGGCTTCGGCCCCCTCTATCTCTATCCGGCGCTCTTTTGGGTAGCGCTGGAATTTCTTTTTCCGCTGCTTTTTCCCTGGCATCTGGCCAACAGCCAGTCCGCTTTCCTCTCCTTGATTCAGAGCGCCGATATCGTCGGTCCCTACGGCGCGAGCTTTCTCCTGGTCTGGCTTAATACGATTCTCTACGCCAGGATTTTCCTGAGCGAAAAAGGCAGGACTTATCCGGCCGGCGCGGTCGTGCTGAGCGCGCTGTTGGCGGCGAGCCTGCTCTACGGCCATTGGCGGCTCAAGGCAGTGGAGTCTCAGGCGCGCGCGGCCCCTGCCGTCAAGGTCGCCGCGGTTCAAGGGGACATCGATATCCGGCGCAAATGGAACATGGCCTTCCTGGCGAGCAATCTCGACTCTTACCGGGCGCTGACGGAAAAAGTCGCCGCTGCCCGTCTGGTGATCTGGCCCGAGACCGCGGTGGAGGCCTGGGTGCCGGAAAGTATCGTTGAGATTCCCGCGGAGATTCTCCCGTCCCTGCCGCCGGATGCCGCTTTCATCTTCGGGGCGCGGAGCTTTCGCGGCAACCCCGCGAGCCCCAACGTGAAGGCCTTCAACAGCGCCTTCCTGACCGACGGCCGGGGCCGGGTGGCGGGTTATTATCACAAGCAGGTGTTGCTTGCCTTCGGCGAATATCTTCCCCTGGCCGGGCTCCTGTCGAAGCTGCCCGGCGTTCCTCCTATCGGCGACGGCTTTACCCCCGGCGATGGACCGCGCACGCTCGATGTTCCCGGTCTCATCCGGGCGGCGCCGCTGATCTGCTACGAGGATCTGATGCCCGGCCTGGCGCGTAGATTCGTGGCCGAGAACGGGGCGAACCTGCTCGTGAACCTTACCAACGATGCCTGGTTCGGCGACAGCGCCGCGCCCTGGCAGCATGCCCGGCTGGCGCAGTGGCGCGCGATCGAGACG
>JACPDC010000125.1 GCA_016184235.1 Deltaproteobacteria bacterium
TTCGGCTCCAGGATGAGCAGCCGTTCGACCACCGAAAGGCCTCTGAGAAGATCCCCCTGCCTGAGATAGATCGCCTTCAAGTTGTTCAGCATCCGCCTGAGAATCTGTTTCTTGGACAGCGGCGAGAGAAACTCGGGCCGGAGGGCGAGCTTGCCCCGGTAGAGCTCGTCGAGCATCTCTTCGAGCTCCTCCGTGCAAGGAACCTCGCCCCGGTGAAACGGATCGATGATGATCTCTTCTTCCCCGCCCACATATTTGACCAGGAAGTGGCCCGGGAAACCCACTCCCTGCAGCTCCAGCCCGACCCTCCGGGCCACCTCCATATAGAGAACCGACAGTGTAATGGGGATTCCCTGCTTGCGCTCGATGACCTCGTTGAGAAAGCTGTTCCTGGGATCGTAATAGTCATCCCGGTTGCCGCTGAATCCCTCGACGCTGAAGAGAATATAATTGACCGCCGCGATCAGACGATAGCAGTCCGCCCGCCCCCCGGCCCGGTCCCGGACCGCCGACGCCAGGCGCTCCATTCGGGAGAGGTAGGATTCGATATCCAAATCCGGATACTCCGAATGGGCGATCGCCAGCGCCGCCCGTCCGAGATCGATCTCATCGTCGGGGCACTGCACGGCCCGGCTGAAGCTCCTGTGCGTATCCTGCGTCATCGAACTCTTGTCTCAGCGCGGCTCCGCGATCACGTCCACCAGCGCCGGGAGCCTTTTCTCCTTGACGAACTTGAGGGCCCGCTCCAGCGCCGGGCGTAGATCCGCCGTTCGCTGAATTGGCCCCTCGCCCCGCACGCCGAATCCCTCGGCCACCTTGGCGAAACTCACGGCCGGGTCGTCCACGTGGGTGCCGATCCCGGCGTTCTCGACCGCGCGGTTGCGGAGCTTGGCGACCTCGATGCCGTGCTCCTCCGAGTTGTAGAAGGACTGGTTGTTATGCATGACGATCAAAAGCGGGATCTTGTACTTGGCAGCGGTCCAGAGAGAGCTGGAAGTCATCAGCAGATCCCCGTCCGCCTGGATGTCCACGCAGAGCTTGCCGCTCCCCATGTGCGCCAGCGCCGCCCCGATCGCGGCGCTCATCCCGTAGCCCACTCCCGCCCCGCCGCTCACCCCCAGGTACTGACGGGGATCGCTCCAGTCCCAGAGCCTGCGCGCCCAGCCGTTGGAGGTGCCGTTGACCAGGATCCAGTCCTCTTTCTTGATGACCTCGCCCAATTCGTGGGCCAGAAAGGCGGTTGAAATACCTTTCCGATCCGCCGTCGCCCTGGCCTCGGTCAGCCATTTCGCCCTTGTCGATTCATGTCTCTGCTTCACCTCGCTGAAACGGGCCTCGATGGCGGCTTTCTTCTTGCCGTCGTTGCCGATTATCTGCCGGCACAGGCGGGTCAACTCCGGCACGGCGACCGAGCTGTCGGCCGATATCGGCACGTCCACCGGCTGCAGCACCTGGTAGTCGCCGCACCAGCTGCGCACCAGCATGTCGTTCATGGAAATGTGAATGATCTTGACCCCGGGGCCGGTGACATATTCGGAAAACCGGGTCGACTTGCTGACGGTCGTCATGGAGCCGAACAGGTCCAATACGTCGAGCCCCAGAATGACATCCGCTTTCTGGAGCAGCTCGCGCGCCCCTCCGGTCACGTCCAGGGGATGGGTGTTGGGAAAGCTGAAGCGATTGCCCTTGTCGATGACCGGAATGGCCAGCAGCTCCGCCAGCTCTACCAGCGCAGGCACGGCCTTCGGATTGCGCCCCAGCAGGTCGGCGACGATCAAAGGCGACTTGGCCTCCACCAGAAGCCGGGCGGCCTTCTGCATGGCCTCGGGGTTTCCCTGCATGGGCGCCGGCGGAGAAAAGCGGCTCACGTCGGGGATCTCGATCGCCTCCTCGACCCGATCTTCCTGAATGTCGGCGTCGTAATTGATGTAGACCGGGGCCATGGGCTCCGTGGTGGCGATCCGATAGCCGCGGATAAAAGATTCCGGCACGCTCGCCAGATTATAGGGTTGATCGTCCCATTTCACGTAATCGCGCACCTGATTCCCCTGGACCAGGGCCGTGTGGATCCAGTCGATGCGCGGCCGGCGGCGCTTGGTGTTCATGGGGCCGGTGCCCCCCAGGACGATGATCGGCACCCGGTCAATCCAGGCATTGAAGATCGCCATGCTCGCGTGCTGCAGCCCGACGATGTTATGAACGATCGCGACCATCGGCCTTCCCTTGGCCTTGGCATAGCCGTGCGCCAGCGCCACCGAGATCTCCTCATGGAAACAAAAGATCACTTCGGGTTTGTAGTTGCCGCCGTAATTGACGATCGAATCATGAATGCCGCGAAAGGTCGCACCGGGATTGAAGGCCGCGTACTCGATATCGAAGGCCTTCATCATATCCACAACCACGTCTGATCCAAACTCCGGCTGTTTTTTCTCCACTGGGGCCGCTTTTGTCACTGTTGTCTCCCTTCTAAATTTCTTTCCCCAATCCCGCCTTGTGCGTCATTCCCCCCAAGGCGATTCCTCCGGGCGCAAGTCTTCGGACCGCGGCCGATAGAGTAGTGCCATGAGTCGAACCTCCCTCATCGGACGTCCGCGGCCCTCGCCCTCGCGCGCCTCGGCCTCGCAGTGAGAGCCGCCGCCCGGTCGAAGAGCCCGCGCATCCGACACCGGCGGTGGGATTAAGCAGCGACCCATTGCGTGGGCTCGGAGAGCGGGTGGTGGCTCTCAGGTTTTCGCTCTTCTCCAAATGAGACACTAATCTTTTTCTTGCAAGAGGCCTCGTTCAAAAAACAGCTCCAGAGTCTCGAGCAGCTCCCCTTCTCTGGCGCCGGTCTCCGAAGGCTTGCCGCAGTCGAGCGCGGCGATCTGCTCCAGTATCTTTTGCGTCGCCGGGGCAATGACGGCCTTGAGCCCGTGGTGGCGGAAGGTCGCGCGCAGCTCGCGCATCTCCTCGGCGCGCCGGCCCGCGTGGACCGGCAACGAGGCGATGCTCCGGCCGGCCGCGCCGACCAGGCCGGGAAAGCTCTGTTCGTAGCGGCGCAGGATCTCCTGCAATAAATCAAACTTCCTGGCGCCGAGCAACAGCTCCGTCAAGAGCCCCTGGAGCCCTTTGGTGAGACCGGCGTAGACGATCTTGAAGGCCGAGGCCTGCCCGGCCTTCGGCCCCAGCACCTCCACCGAGAAGCCGGAGTCGCGGAGCGCGCAGAGCTCCTCGGCCCGCGCGCCCGAGACGTAGACCACCGCCTTCGACAGCTTCGTGGCCGAGCCGATGATGCAGCCGTCCACGAAGCCCGCCTGGGCCGGGGATAGGATCTCGCCGACAGCGGCCGCGGTCATCGGGGAAATGGCATTGGCGTCCAGGTAAAGACAGTCTTTCCTCCCAACCTTGGCCAGCGCCCTGCCGACCTGGGAAGCCACCCTTCCGGCCGCCGAGGGAACGACGATGGCAGCGACGAGATCCGCCTCGGAGACGAGCCGGCGCAGGGATACCGAGCGGGCGCCGGCGTTCTCCGCCCGCTTGCGCGTCACCTCGCTGCGCCCGGTGGAGCAGGTCAGGACTTCGACTCCATGTTCGATCAGCAGACGGGCCCAGTGGTATCCCATCTCGCCGATGCTGAGAATGCCGACACGCTGAAATGCCACGATTCCCTCCTCCGTCTCAATCTTGGCGGTTGATCACATCTATCATCTGCCGCAGCCGGCCGAAATCCCTCCGGTTAAAGGGAACGAGCAGGCGCGGCAGCAAAGGCGTCTCCGGGTCATCCGCCTCCTCGGGAAGCGGCTCGGTGGAGCGCACCGCCCCTTCCGTCAGAATATCCCGAAAGTCACGGTTCAGGCTCTCGACCAGCATCGGGCCCGGGGGCCGCAGCATGCGGATCACCAGATCCCGCCCGACAAAGCGATAGGAATGATAGTTGCTGTAAAACCGCCTGATCTCTTCGATGACCGTCTCGACATCTTCCACGATCTTGAAAAAGTTCAGATCCTCCTCCGATATAAACCCCTGGCTCAACATCCGCTTGCGAATAAAGCCTTCCCAGTCTTTCCAGTAACCCCGGCCCGGCAGGTCCACGAACAGCACCGGCACGATCTGGCTCTTGCCGGTCTGCGCCAGCGTGAGCGCCTCGATGGCCTCGTCGTGCGTGCCATAGCCGCCCGGGAAAAAGACCACGGCATCCGCCTCTTTAACAAAGATCAGCTTGCGGGTAAAGAAAAAATGGAAGGTCATGAGCTTGCGGTCGTGGCGGATGAACCGGTTCGGCTGCTGCGTGGAGGGAAGCTGGATATTGACGCCGAAGCTCTGCTCCTTGCCCGCCCCCTCATGGCCGGCCTGCATGATGCCCGTGCCGGCTCCGGTGATGACCATGAAGCCTTCGCCGGCGAGCCGCCGGCCCAGAGCCTTCGCCATCTGATAGTACGGGTCTTCTTCGGCGACCCTGGTGGAGCCGAAGATGCTCACCTTGCGAATCGCGCGGTAAGGGGCGAAGAGCTTGAAGGCGTAGCGCAGTTCCTTCAGCGCCCGATTGAGGATTTTGAGATCGCCCCGGTTCGACTCGTCGGCGCCAAGCTTGAGGAGGCTCTGCAGCATCTCCGCGAGCAGATCCTCGTTGGCCGATCCCTGCCCGCGCTTCAGCCACTCCAGCAGCCTCGGCTCCAGAGAGGCCAGAGTTATTTTTTCCCGCCTTCTCCTCTTTTCTTCCACGCTTCCCACTCTATGGCATATCGGTGCGGAGATTTAAAGCAGAGGGCCGCTGGGCGGCGAAAGAAGTTTTTCACCGGACCGGCGACCTGGGTCGGGGATTTAGCTGTGAGATCTGGTGCCCGGAGCCAGACTCGAACTGGCACGGAGCCTT
>JACPDC010000126.1 GCA_016184235.1 Deltaproteobacteria bacterium
GGAGGATCGCGGCCACGGTCAACCAATCCCTAAATCCCGATGAGATCTTTCAGGGGGTCATAAAAAAGATTAGCGAGATCTTTGGCTTCGGGGCGATACGGGTCCTTCTCTTGAAT
This sequence comes from Deltaproteobacteria bacterium, assembly GCA_016184235.1. Taxonomy (GTDB): domain Bacteria; phylum Desulfobacterota; class Binatia; order UBA9968; family UBA9968; genus UBA9968. The sequence goes on from JACPDC010000126.1 coordinate 117, forward strand.
CCCCAGGGTGAAGAGCTCCGTCTGAAGGCCGAACATAACCGTGTCCCGCTGACCTACTCTCCCCCCACAACCTTTCGCAGAGGCCAGGGGATTCTCGGTAGGATCGCCGAAACGGGCGAGGCGATGATCTTTGATGACCTTCAGAACGACGCGCGCTACGCCGAGCTCAGCCACTCCAAGGCTTCTAAAAGCGCCGGCTTAAGCTTCTTCGCCGGCTTGCCAATAAAGAGTAAAACGCGAACCCTAGGCGTGCTCCTCTGCGTTGGTCAAAGCCCTCGGCGACTCACGTCCGAAGAGGTTAATCTCATAAACTCCATGACCCATCAGATCGGCACCGCCACGGAAAACATCAGGCTCTATGAAACGGCCAAGGAGCAGGCCCTGGCGCTGGAGAAGTCCAACAAAATCAAAGACGAATTCTTGAGCGTCATGTCGCATGAGTTGAGAACGCCGCTCAACGTGGTCGTGGGGTACTCGGGAATGCTCAAAGACAGGCTGCTGGGAGAGCTTAACCCTACGCAGCAGCAGGCGCTGGAAAAGATCATCAACCGCGCCAACGATCAATTGGCCACGATCAACAATATCCTCTTTGCGACCGTGCTTGAGACCGAAAACGCAGGAGTGGAGGTTCACGAGATCGACCTGGCGGCCTTTCTCAATCAGCTAAAGGCCGCTTACGAGGCCCCTATCAACAAGACGCTCGCGCTCAATTGGGATTATCCCGGCGATCTGCCGTTCATCAAAGCAGACAGCGCGAAGCTCAGACAAGTGCTCCAGAATCTGATAAACAACGCGATCAAATTTACGGACAAGGGCAGCATCACCATCTCCACTCGGTTTCTCCCCGTCTCCGATTCCCCTCCTCTCCGATTCGGGGAAACGGGAAACCGGGGAACCGGGGTGGTGGAATTCAAAGTGGCCGACACCGGGGTAGGCATCCCAAAAGAGATGCTGCCGGTCATCTTCGACCGGTTCCGTCAGGTGGACAGCTCGGAGACCAGATCCTTTGGCGGCGTCGGGCTCGGACTCTATATCGTCAAGAAGTTTACCGAACTGCTCGGGGGGACCGTGGAGGTGGAGAGCGAGGTCGGCAAAGGATCGACGTTTACCGTCACGATACCGGTTGCAAATTAGCGGTCAGCAGTCAGCTTAGCTATTCACCTGCTTGACAACCCTGGACCGAGCGATGTTTAATTCCTGCGTATAACCATCCCGTCAAGTAAAAACTCAAAACCGGCCGAGGAGAACCTGATGAAGAAGATTCAAGAGAAAAGTAGTAGCTTGGCAGCCTTAGTGGTGACAGGGCTTTTGGTCGTCTCCTTTTATTCCACAGCTTTTGCCCAGCTCGCCAAGCTCAATGTCGGCTATGTCGGCATCAACTCGGACAACGTGATCGCCTGGGTGGCCAAAGAAAGCGGGATATTCGCGAAGAACGGTCTGGACGCGCAGTTGATTTACTTCTCCGGAGGGACCACCTCGGTCATGGCCATGGTCTCCGGGGAGAGCCCCATTATTCAGACCGGGGCTCCGGCTATTGTCAACGCCGTCCTTGGAGGCTCTGACCCGGTGATGATCGCGGGCGGCGTGGTGACGCTGGACTATTGGCTTCTCAGCAGGCCTGAGATTAAAACCCCGGAGCAGCTCAAGGGAGGGGCGGTGGCAATCAGCCGCTTCGGCTCCTCCTCTGATTTTATTGTCCGTTACGCGCTTCAGAGAATCGGTCTCACGCCGGTGAAGGATGTCGCCATCCTTCAGATCGGCGCCCTTCCCGAGCGGCTGGCAGCCATGGAAACCAAGCGGGTGCAGGCCACGGTGCTGGCACCACCCGCCATGTATGTGGCGCAGAAGAGAGGGTTTAATATCCTCGCGGACGTCGCTGCGCTCGGCCTGGCCTACCAGGCGACGGGCGTGGCGACCAACGAGGGAGCGATCGCCGAGAACAAACTGCCCGCCAAGCAATATCCCACGCTCGCGGGAATCAAGACCATCCTCGACGCGGAACCCAAGGCCAGGTCGGCCAAGCCCGAGGACTTCGCCGACATGCGCTTCATCAAGGAGCTGGATGAGAGCGGCTACATCGACGGTCTTTACAAAGGGAAAAAGTAGAGATTCGGTCGGGCAATAAGCCCGGGGAGAGAATGGCGTGACCCTTTATGACGAGCTTTTAGCCGGGGCTATCGACCTCCACTGCCATATCGACCTTGAGTTCTCCGGCAAGGAAAGAAAACGGGAGCCTGAGACCCAATGGCTGCCCAAGGCGGAGGCGATGGGGCTGCGCGGTGTGGTTTTGAAATCGCACTGGTGGCCGACGGTCAACGTCGTTCCCTATATACTGGATTCGGTAAAAACCAGCGTCTCGCTTTGGTCCAGCGTGGTGCTCAACTCATGCGCCGGCGGGCCGAGTCCTTGCGTGATCGAGGCCTGCGCGGAGCTGGGCGGAAAAGTGATCTTTCTCCCGACGTGGAGCGCGCGCAACGACATCGAGCGCAAGGGCTTCAGTCACCGGCTGCGCTCGACCTACGAGCGCTTCGGCAAATTCGACAATCCGGGATTTGTCTTTATCGATGACAAGGGGCAACTGCTCCCGCTGGGGCGCGAAATCATCGAGTGCTGCAAGGCCTATGACCTGGTCCTGGGTACCGGGCACGTCTCATGGCAGGAATCGCTCGCCTTTGCCGAGGCGGCGCGCGACATGGGCTTCAATCGGCTGTTTATCAATCACCCGCTGACTTCATTTATCGGCGCGCCGCTCGATGCGCTTAAGCGCGCCGCGGAGCTGGGGGCGTTCGTGGAGACCTGCTGGAACCAGCTGGCGCCGGGCCGAATGGACTCTCCCGAGCTTGTGCAGAAGCTTAAGACCATCGGGATTAAGCAGGTCATCGCCAGCACCGACTATTTTCGCCCTTACAGCCCCAACCCGCCGGAGCTGCTGCGCATGTTTTTGGGGATGCTGCACGAGGGGGGCCTGAGCAAAGAGGAAATCAAGCAGGTCGCCTGCGCGAACCCGGCGCGGGTAATGGGGCTGGAGTGAAAGCGGGATCTTCTCTGTCTACTGTCTACTTCCTGCTGCCTTTTTTCCTCGGCTCACCAGCGCCCTCATTTCCTGGGTGGTGACGGCATCCTTTAGAGCGGTGGCGGTCCCGGAATCTCGAATCTCTAAGGCCAGACGCTGGACCGCCCCGATGGCAGCCTTGGCGAATGCGGAGCCGTAGCTGACCCTGGCAATCCCGAGATCCTGAAGCTCGCGCGCGCCGGGGGCCTTGAGCCCCGCCAGGATGCTCACCGGCGCCTTGATCTCCCGCGCCAGCCGGCCGATGATCTCTCGCTCTTCGATGTGCAGGAAAAATACGCAGTCGGCCCCGGCCTCAGCGTAGATATTTCCCCGCCGGATCGCCTCGTCCAGGGCCCGCTTCGGATCGTCCGACATCACCAGGAACGAATCCACGCGCGCATTAAGAAAAAACTCGCTCCCCAGCTCCCGCTTCGCCGCCATGACCGCAGCGATGTTGTCCAACTGCTCCTCGACCTCAACCAAACACCGCGGCTCATTCTTTTTTTGCTCGGCGCCGTCCTCCAGGTTCATCCCGGCGCAACCCACCGCTACCAAAGCCCGCACGGTTGCGCCGGCGTCGCCGTAGCCTCGCTCCGCGTCCGCGTTCACAGGGACAGAGACCGCGGCCGCGATCTCGCCTGTGACCGCAACCGTCTGCTCGCGGCTCATCACCTCGCCGTCCGCATATCCCAGGACAGCCGCGATGCCGCCGCTGGTGCCCTGGATCGCGTGAAACCCGAGCTGCTCGAACAGCAAGGCGCTCAGCACGTCGTAGGCGCCGGGCATCACCAGGATCTCGGGCGCGCGCACCAGCTCTCGGAGCCTCCGGCTCTTGGCGTTGGCAGCCGCGACAATTTCACGGGCAAGCTTCTCCATCGGATCCCTCCCGCGCTTCGCTTAGCGGAAGCGCTCTGCGGCGGCGGCTGATGCGGCCCGTACGGCGGGGAGCGCGCAGAAGCCGTTCGCCTCCACGCCGAAGACCGGATTGAATTTGCCGCTTCACGCGCTTGAAAAAGCGGTCGGTCACCCGCTTTTTGGTGTAGGTCATGCGCTCGGCCAGCTCCAGCGCCAGCCGCTCGCGGGGGGAAAAAAGAGGATTTTTGCGATAGTCCCCCAGCACCGCCTCCACTTTCTCCGCCGACGCCCCGTTCTGCATCGCACTGGATGCGTTGATGTCAATTCAAAAGGGGCAGCCGTTGATGTTCGCCGTCTTGACGCAAAGCAGGTGGCGCAGCTCGCCTTCGATGAGCCCGGAGGCGAGGATCCCCTGGCCGAGGGCCTGGACCCCTTTCTGGATCGTCGGCCTCAGTCCATAGACCCGCGCGGTATTCGACACGAAGCCGTAGCGCTTCTCCTGCTCCTCAAAAATGGCGCGCACCTCTTCAGGCGCCTCCTCTTTCGCGACACCTTTGATCCTGGCCATAATTTGTCCTCCCCGCTGTAACCGGTTTTCAGTTTTCCGCTTTCAGCTTTCCGCTTTCAGCTTTTCCCGCCGCCTCTCCGCTGCGCTGCAACTCTTCCAGGGCCCTCCTTGCCGCCTCCTGCTCGGATTGCTTCTTGCTCTTGCCTTCCCCGCGTCCCAACACTCTGCCGCCGACAAGAATCTCCGTGGCAAAGCGCTTCTCGTGATCGGGCCCGCTTTCCGCGACCAATCTGTAGCTAGGCGGGGCGCGAAAGAGCATCTGGCTGATCTCCTGAAGACGGGTCTTATAATCCTGCTGGCCCAGCTTCCGTTCTTCGATGTCCGGCGCGAAATAGCGCTCCACGACCCGGCGGGCCGCCTCGTACCCACCGTCCCAGTAAACCCCTCCAAGCACAGCCTCAAACGCCCCGGCAAGAATAGAGGCCTTTTCCCGTCCCCCGCTGCGCTCCTCCCCCTTGCCCATGCGGAGCAACGGGCCCAACCCGACCTCAGCGGCCTTCTCCGCCAGAACCACCGAGTTGACCAGCGAGGCCCGCATCTTGGAGAGATCTCCCTCGCTTTTCTCGGGAAAGCGATGCATGAGCAGGTCGCTGATCGCGAGGCTCAAAACCGCGTCGCCCAGGAACTCGAGCGTCTCGTTGTGCTCCTTCCCCTTACCTCGACCGTGGGAGACATGGGTGAGACAACGCAAGAGCAGGGCCCCATCGGAAAAAGAGTAGCCGAGTTCTTTTTGCAGTCGAGATAGAGATCCCTTTTCCACAACCATCTTCAATAGCATTCAGCTATCAGCGCTCAGCTTTCAGCTAAGCCTTGGGCTGACTGTTGACAGCTTCCCTGCTGACCGCTCGTTCTATCGTCTACGATTCGTCCTGTCAGCCAGCCGCTCGCCAAACCGTCCATGACAACATCGACTTCGCGGTTGATATCGGCGTCTCCGGCGTGAAGCAAAACCGGCAGGTAGTTCCTGCTGTAGCCCCTGCGCGCCCCGCTCGCCCGATGCACCGCCCGCTCCACCAGGACGGCTGCCCGCCGCCCGATGAAACCGCGGTAAAACTCCCTTTTCTTCTTCGCGCCCAGCTCCCGCATCCTCCCGCCCCGTTCCTTTTTGATCGCCGGAGGCACCTGGCCTTCGAGGCCGGCGGCCACTGTGCCGCTCCGAATCGAGTGGGGAAACACGTGAAAATAAGTCAGCGGCAGGGAATCGAAAAATTCCAGAGACCGGCAGAAATCTCCGTCGCTTTCGCCCGGGAAGCCGACGATGATGTCGCTTCCCAGCGCCGCGTCCGGAAGCATTTCCCGCGCCGCGGTAACGACCTCCCGATAGTAAGCCGTGTCATAGTTGCGCCGCATCTGCTTGAGGATCCGGTCCTCTCCCGCCTGCGCGCACACGTGAAGATGGGGACAGAGCATGTCCGACCGGGCCATCAGCCGAAGGAGCCGCTCCGGCACCTCGCGCGGGTCCAGAGAGCTCAAACGCACCCGCGGGATGAACCGGCACTCAATGATTCTTTCCAGCAGCGAGGTCAAATCGATTCTTGGCCGGAGATCCTGGCCGTAGCCTCCCAGATGAATGCCGGTCAGCACTATCTCCATAAAGCCCCTCTCGGCCAAAGAGCGGATTTGCGCCAGCACCTGTTCCGGCGGGACGCTGCGGCTCAGTCCCCGCGCGGTCGGGATGATGCAGTAGGTGCAGGAATAATTACACCCCTCCTGAATCTTGACAAAGGCACGGGTATGATCCGGGAGCTCCCTCGCGCCCAGCACTGGAACGCCCCGCTCTTTTTTGACATCAACGACGGATACCTTCACGCCGTCCGGCCGGTTCCCGTCCGCTTCGCCAACGAAACGCACCAAATCATCCAGCCGGTTAAGCCCGACGACGTAATCCACTCCGGGCACTTGGGCGGCCTGCTCGGGGCTCACCTGCGCATAACAGCCCGTAAGCAGCACTCTCGACTCGGGGCTCAGCCGCTTGGCGCGCCTCACGAGCTGGCGCGCCTCCCAGTCGGCGCGGTCCGTTACCGTACAGCTGTTGATGATATAGCAGTCGGCCTGTTCATCGAAAGGAACAAAGAAGTGCCCGTCCTCAAGGCGCGCCCGAATGACCGCCGAGTCATACTGATTGATCTTGCAGCCGAGCGTGGTTATGGCGATTCTCATACTATGCCTTCGGCAAAGGCAAAAGTAAAAAGTCAAAAGTAAAAATCATAAATTGTGCCCTTTGAATTTTGCCTTTTTACTTTTTACTTGAGGGCTTTCTCTATCCACCCCCCGCCCAACACCTGCTCTCCCCTGTAGAAGACCGCTGCCTGGCCCGGGCTGACCGGGGGAAAAACGCTCTCAAAGCGCGCCTCGCAAGTCCCGTCTGCTCCGGCCCGCACCAGGCACGGAACCGGCCGGGAGCGGTAGCGGAGCTGGACCTCGGCGGGAAATTCTTCTCTTTCCTGCGGCTCAACCCACTGGACCGAGCCGGCTGTTAACCCGCTGCAACCGAGATCCTCTTTCCCTCCCACGATCACGCGCCTGGCGGCCTCGTCTATCTCGAGGACGTAAAGCGGGTGGGAGGCCGACAGCCCCAGCCCTTTCCGCTGCCCGACGGTCAACCGGTGGATCCCCTGATGGAGTCCCAACACCTTTCCGTTCCGATCGACGATTTCGCCTCCGTCCAGCTCCTCCTCTTCGGCGAAAGACTCCACCAGCGCCTTGTAGTCGCCGAAGCAGATGTCCTGGCTCTCGGGACGATCGGCAACCGGCAACCCTAGACTCCTCGCCTTCCGGCGCACCTCCGCCTTGACCAGATCGCCCAAAGGGAAAAGGGTATGGGCAAGCTGCTCCTGCGAAAGGGAGAAGAGAAAATACGATTGATCCTTTTGCCGGTCGGCGCCGCGGAACAGCGACACCCGGCCGCCGGCGCGGTCGCGGGTCAAGCGGGCATAATGACCAGTGGCGACGTACTCCGCCCCCTCTGCCTTCGCCCACTCCAAGAGCGCGCCGAGCTTGAAATCGCGATTGCAGGCGACGCAGGGGTTGGGCGTGCGGCCGTGGAGATAGCTGTGCGCGAACGGCCTGACCACCGCGCTGAGGAACTCCGAGCGCAAATCGAGCAGCGTATGCGGGATCCCGAGAAGTCCGGCCACCGTCTTCGCCCCGAGATGATCGGAGCAGTTTTGCGGCTGCTCGCGCTGGCATTCCCACAACCGCAGCGAAACTCCCGCCACCTCATAACCTTCCTCCACCAGAATTCCGGCGGTGACGGAGCTATCCACCCCGCCGCTCATCGCCACCACCACCTTTTTCTTCTTAGCCATCAGCTTTTCGCTGTCAGCTTTCAGATTTCAGCTTTTGCTGAATGCTGATCGCTGACCGCTTCTTTGCTATCTATTCGCTTCTCGACTTTTTCAGCTCCTCTTCCAATCCTCCCTGCCGCGCGCTCAGCTCGTTGACTCTCTTCTCGAGCCGCTCGACTTGCTCGAGCGCGCTCGTGAGCGCGCGCTGCACCGGGTCGGGCAGGTCGGCCGAGTTGAGATCGATGATCGCCTTGCCTGCCGGCGTGTGCCTCGTCTCGGTCTTCACGACCTTGCCCGGGATACCGACCACGGTGGAGTGCGGCGGCACCGAGGCCACCAGCACGGAGCCCGCGCCCACCCGGCTGTGGCGGCCGACGGTCACCGGCCCGAGGACCGCCGCGCCGCTGAATATGGTGACCGAGTCCTCGATCGTGGGGTGGCGCTTGATGCGCTGCGTCGACGTGCCGCCCAGCGTGACCCCCTGGTAGATCGTCACATCATCGGCGATCTCGCTCGTCTCGCCGATCACCACACCCATGCCGTGATCGATAAAAAACCGGCGGCCGATTTTCGCTCCGGGATGGATCTCGATGCCGGTGAGGAAGCGGCCGACGTGGCTGACAAAACGGCCCAGCCCCTTGAGCCCTTTGATCCAGAGAAGATGGGCCACGCGGTAAAAGAAAAGCGCGTGGAAGCCGGGATAGGTAAAGAGGATCTCCCAGATATTGCGCGCCGCCGGATCGCGGTCGAAAACCACCTGGATATCTTCTTTAAGCGTGTCCCACATCTTGAGACGGTGAGTCGTTAGGCGTGAAAGGTTAGGCGATCCCCTCACCCCTTACGCCTCACGCCTTGCGTGTTTTGAGTCTTTGTATAGTTTATAGTCGATGCTATCCACCAGCGCCTGCCAGCTCGCCTCGATCACGTTCTGGGAGACGCCCACGGTGCCCCACCGGTCCTTCTTGTCGCCCGATTCTGCCTGGTCCAGCGCGTTTACCGGGCCGTTTCCCATCGCCGCCGCGTGCTCCAGGACACCGTCCACCTCGACCATGATTGTCGCTTCCGAGATAGGCGGCTCGCCTTCTTTGCGCTTCTCGTCGATCGCGCGAAAGCCGACCAGGCGGAAGTTCTTTCTCTTTCTTCCCAGGGCCTCCTGGATCAAAAGCTCGAAGGAGGCCTCCGAGGCCTCGAACTCGTATCCCTGGCTTTCCAGGTCTTTGATGCGGCGCAGGATCTCCTGCACCGCTCGATCATCACTTTTGAGATCAACGCCGTACTCCTTCGCCTTATAAAGGATGTTGCTGCGCCCGGCCAGATCGGAAACCAGCACCCTCTGGCGATTGCCGACGAGCTCGGGGTCGATATGCTCGTAGGTCTCCCGGTTCTTGAGAATCCCCGCCACATGCATCCCGCCCTTGTGGGCGAAAGCGCTGTCCCCCACATAGGGTTGATGCTTGTTCGGGCTGATATTGGCCAGCTCATCCAGGAAATGGGATACCTCGCGCAGCTTTTTCAGCTGTTCGGGGTCGATGCATCTCTTGCCCATCTTGAGATGCAGGTTGGCGATGACCGAGCAGAGATTGAGATTACCGCAGCGCTCGCCGATCCCGTTGATCGTCCCCTGCACCTGCCGCACCCCCATCTCGACGGCCGTCATGGTGTTGGCCACGGCCAGCTCCCCGTCGTTGTGGCAATGAATCCCCAGCGGCGTCTTGATGACGCCCTTCAGGCTTGAGATGGCGCTGCGGATGTCGCCGGGAAGGCGCCCGCCGTTGGTATCACATAGAACGATCCAATCGGCGCCGCCCTCCTCCGCCGCCTTGAGACACTCCAAGGCATACTCGGGATTCGAGCGATAGCCGTCAAAAAAATGCTCCGCGTCGAAGATCACCTCGTCCACGCGCTCTTTTATGAAGGCGACGGAATCCGCGATGAGCTCCAGGTTCGCCTTTTTGCTGATCCGCAGGTCGTCGCGCACATGGAGATCCCATGCTTTTCCTACCAGAGTCACGACGGGCGTGTCCGCGTCGAGGAGCGTCTTCAGACTGAGATCCTGAGAAGACTTGGAAGAGGCCTTCCGGGTCATCCCGAAGGCGGCGATCCTGGTCTGCTTGAGTCTCAGCTTCTTGACCGCCTTAAAGTACTCCTCATCGCGCGGGTTGGAGCCGGGGAACCCTCCCTCGACGTAATCCATCCCGAACTCCGCCAGCTTTTCCGTAATGCGGAGCTTGTCCTCGAGGGTAAAAGAGATATCCTCGGCCTGGCAGCCGTCCCTCAGGGTGGTGTCATAGATCAAAACGTCTTTCATAGATTTCCCTGCTTCTCGACAAACGCCTCGTGCAGCACCCGAACCGCGTGCTCCATCTCCTTCTCGTCGATGACCACCGAGATCTTGATTTCGGAGGTCGAGATCATCTGTATGTTTATCCCCTCGCGCGCGAGCACCTGGAACATCTTCGCCGCGACCCCCGCGTGGGTGCGCATCCCCACCCCGACGATCGAGACCTTGGCGATGCCCGGGTCCACCCTCACTCCCCCGGCTTGTATGACGGAAGCGGTCTTTTCCACCAGCGAGAACGCCTTCTTATAATCCGCCTTGGGAACGGTAAAAGTCAAATCTGTGGTGCCGTCCTCGCTGGCGTTCTGGATGATCATGTCGACCACGATATTCGCCCCGGAAATCGGCGAAAAGATCTGGGCCGCGAGCCCCGGGCGATCCGGAACCTTCAAAAGGGTGATCTTCGCCTCGTCTTTATCGTAGGTCACGCCGGAAACCAGGACCTCATCCATGCTTTCATCCTCCTCCACCACCCATGTCCCCTCC
>JACPDC010000127.1 GCA_016184235.1 Deltaproteobacteria bacterium
CCTTTGCCTTTTTCCTTTTGCCTTTTGGGTAGAAGGGGTTTCTCCCTGATCGAACTGCTGGCGGTTCTTCTGCTTCTCAGTCTGGCCAGTTTCATTGTTCTCCCCGCGGTCGATAAGAAACTGCGCGAGCTTGAGGTGCGCCAGTCTGCCCTGCAGCTTGCCGCGGTGGCGCGCGGGATGAGGAGCAGGGCGATCGATGAAAACGCCCTCCAGCGCCTCGTTTTCAGCCCGCAGCAAAACAGTTATCACGCCTGGAACAGGCAGATCTTCCTCTCTCCGGACATCAGCATCACGGACATTGCAGGCGGCGAGCCGGTGGGAGAACGCAGGCAGTTTCTCTTTTTCCCGAACGGCAGCGTGCTCGGCGGCGAGATCACCATTTCTGCCGGCGAAGGTTCCTCGACCTATTCGGTCCGCCTCGACTCGCTCACCGGAAGGGTCGTGGTAGGGCGGGGAGGCAGGGAGTGAAATTGCGGATGGCGAAATTCGAATTGCGAAATTCGAAATTTAAAAGGGGCTTCACTCTTCTTGAGGTGGTGGTGGCCATGGCGATCGTCGGCCTCGGCGTCATGACGCTGTTCGAGGCCCTGTCGGCGGGACTGCGCCTGGAGACGAGAAGCTCGGACCAGACCAAAGCGATAACGTACAGCCGGCAGGCCATCGATGGGTTTCTGATCCGCCGCGGGATCAGGGACGGAGGGGAGGAAGGATCGGCCGGCGGGCGCTACCGCTGGAGCGTTGAGGTGCGGCCCTTCCAGGAGAGCCCCCAGCTCTCTTCGATCCGCTGGGATCTCAAGGAAGTGAGGCTCCGGATGCGCTACCGGGAGGGAGAGCGCGAGCAGGAAGTGGAGCTGAAAACCCTGCGTTTGCTTAAGAAAAATAATCCATGAGAACTCGCGACTCGCAACTCAAAACTCGCAGCGGATTCACCCTCATCGAGGTGGCCATCTCGATCACTCTTCTGGCCCTGATCGCCGTGATTCTCTACGGCGCCTTCTATTTGAGCCATCGGGCCGTGGCAAAATCACAGGCGCGCTCCGAGGAGAGCCAGAGGCTGCGCTCGGCTGGGGATCTGTTGGCAGGCTACATCCGTTCGGCTTATCCCTACCGTATGTCGCGCGAGGATTTGTCGATCCGCTTTTTCGGGCAGGAGGACAGCCTCACCTTTGTCTCGGCGCTATCTTCCGGAATGGGCGGAAGGGGAATGGCCGAGGTCACGATCTTTTGGGAAAGCGAAGGAGAGGAAGGGGGACTCCTGGGCCTCCAAGAGAGGATTCCCGTGGCCTTGGCCGGAGGAGAAGAGGGCGGCGGTTACCGCAACAGCTTGCTTCTCGATCGCGGGGTCCGGGGACTGCGTTTGGAATACCTCGACCCGCAAGGCGAAGAGGAGCGCTGGGTTGATCAATGGAGCGGAACGGAAAAGCGCATGCTCCCGCGGGCGGTTCGGCTGCGGTATCAAGGGGAGCGGGGAGAGGAAATCGAGTGGGTTTTTCCCATAATGATGAGCGTGCTAGCACCATAAAAATGGCGAATCTCAAATTTCAAATTTCAAATCTCAGAAACCAGCGCGGCGTGGCTTTGCTCATGGTCCTTTGGATCTTTATCTTTCTTTTCGTCGTGGCCGTGGACTTCGCCGCCTCGGTGCGGGAAGAGGGGCGCGCGGCGCGCCGCTACTCGGAAGAGGCCGGTGGCTACTATCTGGCGCTCGCCGGATTCGAGCAGACGCTCTATGAACTTCTCGAGCAGATGCCCGCCAGTCGTTCCCCTCTGCTCCAGTGGAGGGATATCGCCTGCGGGAAATGGGGCGAAAGGCAGTTCGGGGAAGGTTTCTATAGCGTGCGGCCGATCGATGAAGGAGGTAAGATCAACCTTAACCGGGCGGATGAGATTACTTTGCGTCGGATCTTCACCAACCTGGGGGTTGAGGAACCCACCAGCGGCATCCTGGCGGACTCTATTTTGGACTGGCGCGACCCCGATGATCTGCATCGGCTCAACGGCGCGGAGAAGGATTACTACCTCTCGCTCTCTCCTTCCTACGCGCCGAGGAACGGGCCGTTCGAGACGGTGGAGGATCTCCTGTGGGTGCGGGGCGTGACCCCGGAGCTGTTCTACGGCGATGGGGAAGAGACGGGCCTGAGAGAGATTTTCACCGTAGATAGCCCGATCGACCGAATCAATCTTGGGACCGCTTCTGCCGAGGTGATTCACGCGCACCTGGGTGTCCCCCTGAGAGAAAGTCGCAGGTTCGTCGAGGAGCGATGCAGGGTGCTGGGCGAAGCCACCCTGGCGGACATGATGAGCCACTTGGGGATTTCAGCCGGCGAGGCTGCAGCGCGCCAGGTTATTTTTGTCAACCCGACGGTAATCACGCTCGAGGTTTCCGGGTACCCTGGGGAGTCCGCTACGCAGCGGAGGATCAAGGGAGTCGTCCGGCTGGTAGGGGGGCAACGCGGCTTTGACCTTATGCGTTGGGTCGACAGGGATGCGGGGACGGCTGAAAGACAAGAGGGATGATGGACGCTCGCTGGCTTCAGGATTTGACGCGCGCGGATTTTTTGAAGAGCGCCGGACTCTACGTGTTGCCGGACCGTCTCTTTCTCGTGCGCGTGCGCAAGGACCTGCTCCGGGTTTCCGTGCTCGAAGAGCAGGCCAGGGAAATCCCGGTAAGCGCGGATCCCGTGATTCGCAAGCAGGGCTTGACTGAAGCGATCCGCTCCCTCCTGCCACACTTCGATCCGGCCAAAGAGCCGCTCTATATCTGTCTTTCCCCGCACCAGGCCGTTACCCTCGAGCTCTTGCTGCCTCGGGCGGCTGAGGACAACTTGCGGGAGGTCGTGGCGTACGAGATCCAGAGGCAGATCCCTTTGCGCGGCGACGATCTGTGCTACGATTTTTTGCTCGCCGGAAGAAAGGGGGACAAAATCCGGGTGCTCCTCTTTGCGGCCCCGAAGCGGATCCTGGACGAGCTGCTGGAGGTCCTCGCCTCCGTGGGTATCAGGCCCAAGGGCTTCGAAACGACCACCACGGCGCTTTCCAACTATTTGCTCTTTTGCGGGGGCGCGCTTACCGGGCCGGCGTTGATCCTCGGCGGGCAGGGCCAAGGCTGGGAGATCATCGGCCTGAACGTGCAGAGCCAGGGCTGGCGGCGGGAGGAGGAGATCCTTTACAGCCATTGGCTGCCGCAGACGGAGTGGATTCAGGGACCCGGGAGGGCGGTCTTTCAAGACTCCGTTTCTGACTCCACCAGATTTTTCGGCTGGGGATACATTTCGGATCTCCTGCTGTCGCTCGGACAGGAATCGCTGCAATTCGAAGACCTTATTTCTCTGGGCAAGCAGAAATTGGGCGGGCAAGAGAGAATGGAGCATTCTTTTTTTCTCCCTGCCCTCGGGGCGGCCTTGCGCGGGCTCAGAGAGGCCGCCTTCTCGGCAAATCTTCTGCCCGGGGCGGGTGAAGAGGCGGGCGGAAGGACATTCTCCTGGCTTCATACCTGCCTTACCATTCTGCTCCTGATCGGTCTGCTCCTCTGGGGGGGGAGCTACCCTCTCAAGGATGAGCTTCGACTGCGCCAGCTTCAGAAGGAGAACCAAAAGCTGGTTGGCGCCGTGGAGGCCGTGCGCGCCGAAGAGGAGGCGCTCAACCGGCTGCGCAAGGAGGTATTGTTTATCTCTGGGCTGAAGGAACGAAGAGGGGAGATCTTTTTGGTCCTCGATGAGCTTTCCCGCATTGTTCCCGAGCAGGCCTATCTCTTGAATCTGCGCTATCGCGAAGGAGCCGTGGATCTGCAGGGAAGCGCCGACACCGCATCGAACTTGGTGCCGCTGCTGGAACGCTCCCCGATCTTTAAGAACGTCGCCTTTACCGCTCCTACCAACAGGGGCCGCGACAACAAGGAGACTTTTTCCTTGAAGGCGGAGTTGGAGCGCGCCCAAGACGGGAGGGCCAAACCGTGAAGGGGCTGTGGCAGCGGCTGTCCAGACGGGAGAAGGGGTTGGTGGCTCTGACCCTGGTTATTTTTCTCCTGGTCTTGGTGCGCTATTTGCTGGTCTCTCCTTTCTTGGAGCGGCGCGAGTGGGTCAAGAGCCAGCTCGAGATCCAGCCCCAACTCTTGGAAAGGAATCTCCGCTATGTTGGCCAAAAGGAGAGGATAGCGGCTTCTCTGGAAAAGTTTCGCGGTGAGATCAAAACGACGGAGTCTTCTCTCCTGTCCGGAGATACCTCATCAGTCAGCGCTTCAGATCTGCAGCAGACCGTGCAGGCGTTGGCCGCCAAGGAAGGGACCCAGGTCATCTCCACCCGCGTTTTAAACCCGGAGACCACGGGCTCGTTTACCAAAATTCCCATTCAAGTAGAAGTGAGCGGGCAGATCGATCAGGTGGCGAACCTGATTAAAGGGATCGAGTCCGGCGAGAAACTTCTGGTGGTAAGCGAATTGAATATCCGATCGCTTTTTGTGCCGGCTCCGGCCAGGGCTCAGGCAGTGGCGCCGCCGCCGACGCAAAATCTCCGTGCCAGCGTGACCATCGCCGGCTTTGCCCGCAGCCAAACAGCGCCTCCCTCGAAGGCTGAGCCCGCGCCTTCCAAGGCCAAATCCGAGAACGGCAAAGCCGCGGAGAAAGGCACAGGCCGACGCTAGGCGGTGGTAGAGTTCTATGGATAATTTTCCTGGCCGACGGCTGAAAGGTAAAAAAACTTTACCGAGAGCGTGTTCGTGGCCGCTGTGACACCGTTTGACCTCGGGTCAGCGGAGTAGTAGATTACATCGCCTGCGGAGGGATTAAAAATTCTTAAGCGTTCTTCACTACTTAGTCTGCTTTTACTGATTGCCACCGGTCTTGTCGGGCAGCCGCCGCGCCAACAGCTTGTCAGCACGAAGAACATCGTAGAGCGGAACCTTTTCGATCCGGAGCGCGGGGTGGGTAGAGCCCGGGAGGCCGATGCCAGCTCGGCGGCGACGCAGCGGGTTCGGAGCATGATTCTTTTAGGCACGGCGATTTTAGGGACGAGCCGTTATGCCATTTTGCAGCAGCCCTCGGATAGCCGCTCTCCGGCGCCTGGGGCGCCGTCGGCGCAGCAGGTCCAACTGCGCCTCAAGGTCGGGGATACCGTGGAAGGGTTTAAACTATCAGAGATTCATGAGAAAAAAGTAATTTTTACCAAAGGGGCTTCAAAGGTCGAAGTAGCGCTCGATTTCTTCCGCAAGACCGAGCCGACCAAAGCCGTTCCGGCACCGCCCGCAAGGCCCGGGATAGCGCCCAATGTGCCCCGTAGGGGAAGTCTTCCTCCCCCCCCGGCCGCGCGATAGCTTGAAGGAGGCGACGATGGAAAAGAGATTTTCGTTATCGCTCGCGATTTTTCTGTTGATAGTCACTGCGGCAGCTCCAAGCGGGGGACAGCAGCCTCCGGTGCCATCCCAGCCGAAGGGGCAACCATCGCAACCGGCTCCAGCCCAGACCTCTCCAGCGACTCCCCCAGCGCCTCAGGCGTCGCCGCAAGGCGAGGCTGCTTCAACGCCACCAGCAGTGCCTCCCAGAGCTGCCGAGCGGCGGTTACTGCCTGCTCCGGCTGTTCGCTCAGGCGACATGGTCTCGCTCAATTTCAATCGCGCGGAGCTGGTGGAAGTGATCCATGTCCTGGCGCAGCATTTGAAGCTCACCTACACGATTGATCCTGAGGTCAAGGGGACAGTGACGATCAACAGCGCCGAGCCGCTCAAGAGAGAGGACCTCTTTCCTATCTTCCATCAGGTGCTGCGCATGAACGGCGTGGTGGCGGTCAAGACCGGCGAGATGTACCGCATTTCTCCCATCAAAGACGGGAAGGGTTTGGCCCGCCCGTTGGGAGAAGGAAAAGAAGACGGTTATGCGCTCCAGGTGATGCCGGTGCGTTTTTTTTCGGTGGGGGAGATGAAGAAGCTGCTCAGCCCCTTTGTCAGCCCCGGGGGAGAGCTATTGGACTATCCGCGGGGAAACTTCCTCATCATCGTCGATCTCCCGTCGAATATTCAGCGGCTCATGGAGATACGAGACTTGATTGACGTCAGTGTTTTCAGCGGCACGCGCATGGAAGTCTACCAGCCCAAGGTGGCGAGCGCCGAAGAGCTGGCGGCTGAGATGACCAAGATCATGCAGGCCTATGCCTCCTCGGCATCCCAGGCGGAAGGTTTTGCGGCCCAGTTTCTTCCCATTCCGAGGATCAACCAGCTTCTGGTGGTCAGCCATAGCGAGGCTGCCTGGACCTATGTGAAGCGCTGGCTGGAGCGCATCGATGCCGTGGGGCAGGGTCCCGGCAGGAGGATTTTCATTTATCCGGTAGAGAACGGCAAGGCGACGGAGCTGGCGGACACGTTGAATCAGGTGCTGGGGCAGCCTTCGGTTTCCCGCAGAGACGCGCCCAGGACCTTGCAGGATCTGCACAGAGGCGGCCCAACAGCACCGGGAGCGCCCGGCGCGGCGCGGCCCGGTCTGCCTCCGGGGAGCGCTCCTTCTACAGGAAGCCAAGTTCCGCCGCTAGGCGCCTTTGCCATTGCCCCTGTGCCGGGACAACCGCAGGCTGCGCCGCCGCCGTCTCCTGCCGCTCCCGGAACAGCGACCGCGCCGGGGGCGAGGCCGCAGGAGCAGCTGCGTATCGTGCCTGATCCGGCCACCAACTCGCTGATTATCTACGGCACCGCCAACGAGTTTCAGAACATCAAGAATATTCTCAAAGAGCTCGACATCATCCCGCGCCAGGTCTTGATGGATGTTCTGGTAGCTGAAGTCACGTTATCGGATGATCTTAGATTCGGCATCGAGTATGAGATCAAGCGCAGGGCGGCATCGGTTGGACAGATCGGAACCATCGGCGCCGACAGCGTCCCTCTGCCCAAGGCCGGTCTGTTTGGCACCCTTACGGCCGCGCAGGTGGCCCAGGGGCTCACCGGTGTCGTGGCCACGGGGCAGGATTTTCGCGCCATCATCAACGCCTTGATGACGGATTCCCGGGTCAAGGTACTCTCTTCTCCGGCCGTGCTGGCCACCGACAACCGGCCGGCGAGGATTCAGGTTGGGACCGAAGAGCCCATACCGACCGGCACGGTGCAGTCTCCGGTGAGCGGCGGCAACATCACATCGAGCACAACGATCCAGTATCGCAACACCGGCAGGATATTGACCATTATCCCTCAGGTTAACAGTCAAGGTCTCGTGCATCTTCAGATCAAAGCGGAGGTAAGCCAGCGGGGCGGGAATGTTCGGGTCGGTCAGGACGACTTTCCCTCTT
>JACPDC010000128.1 GCA_016184235.1 Deltaproteobacteria bacterium
ATATCGCGCTTCCCGGGCAGGCGCTCGCCTACAAAATCGGCCAGCTCAAGATCTCTCAGATCCGCGCCAGAGCCGAGAAGGCCTTAGGGGCAAATTTTGCTATCCGCGCGTTTCACGACGAGCTTCTAAAGGACGGCGCCATGCCGCTCGATCTCCTGGAGGCCAAAATGGACGGCTGGATAGCAGGGCCATCGGATCGGGCTCTGCGGTATTAGCGATCCTGCTTCGAAACATTCCCTCATTAGCTGGTTGTAGAGTGCGGTGAGTCGGGCCTTTTTTTCTTGACACTCCTTATATCCCTGCCCTATCTTGGGGCCATTACAGGCCCGATTATCACGCGCCGTTTAGGGTCTGACTAAGCAAGCAGGGTCCTCGACCCGTGGCATCTGTGCACGCACATCGTCGCCCGGACTGGATGATCCAGCCGGGTTTTTTTATTTGAAGGAGATATCATGAAAAAGTTTCTATCGCGCAGAATTGGTTGCGCCGCGATCGCCGCGCTGATCTTTCTGGCATCGGCGAAAAATCTCCCCGCCGCGGCCATGTACGGCGTTTGGACCAGCGAGGCCGGAGTTTATGCGCCCGTATGGGTGACGAAAGAGGCCAACCTCTTCGCCAAATACGGGATTCAGATGCAGCTTATCTTCATTCAGGGGGCGAGCCTGGCAGCGGCGGCGCTGATTTCAGGTGACGCCCAGATCGGTTTTTTATCTCCCCAGGTGGTCCTCACCAGCACTATGAACGGCCTCGATCTGGTGATGATCGGGCGCATGGGAAATTACATCGAAAACCACATCTACGGGCGAAAAGGCATCACCAGCCTCAAGCAAATCAAGAGCCTCGCGATCAGCCGGTTCGGCAGCAGCGCCGATTTCGTGGGACGCGTCCTGGTCGAGCGCGCCGGACTGAAACCCGACACCGAGGTGGCGTTTTTGCAGTTTGGCAATCAGTCGAACCGGCTTGCCGCCCTGGACACGAGCAGGGCCGACGCCGCGATCGTGACTCCGCCCATGACGTTGCAGGCGAGAAAAATGGGCTTCCCCCTCCTTGCCGATGGGGCCAAATTGGCAATCCCGTATTCGAGCAACATGATGGTAGTGAAGCGCTCCTATCTCGGAAAAAATCGCGACGCGGTCCGCAATGCCTTGAAGGCGATGATCGAGGGCGTCCATTTCTACAAAACCAATACAGAGCAGACCCTCAAGGTGATTTCCAAGTACATGAAGATTCAGGACCGCGAGGTCCTCGAGGAAAACCTGCGCGGTTACGACTTCCCTTTGAAACCCTATCCTGCAAAAGAATATTTCGAGCTGCCCATGCAGGAGGTCGGCAGAAAGGACCCGAGGGTCTTAAAGGAAAATCCGGAGCGTTTCGCCGATTCCTCTCTGGTAAAAGAGCTGGATGATAGCGGATTCATAGATAAGCTGACGCGCGAGTACGGATTAAAAAAGTAGCGAAGCTAGGCGAAGCTCATTGGTCCGGATTCAGCGTAGAGAGAGAAAGGCGACGCGGCTCAAGTCCAGCGCGGCGGCGGGCAATAATCCCAGATACAGCGTCCCCACCACGCCCAGAAAGATAGCCGCGTAGAGAAAGGGCGCGGCCGCGAGCGATTTCCCCTCGACGCCCCCCTCCTCCATGTACATCAACACGACCACCCGGAGATAATAGATCACCGAGAGCAGGCTGTTGAGCGCGCCGGCGACGGCGAGGTTGGTGTATCCCTCCACGACCGCGGAGCGGAAAATGTAGAACTTGCCGGCAAAACCGGCCAGCGGCGGAAAGCCGGCGAGCGAGAGCATGAAAAGCGACATCGCCATCGCCAGGAACGGCCGCTTCCATCCCAATCCCGCGTAGTCGCTGTAGCTCTCGCAATCTTGCTCCCCACTTTTCAACGCCACGACCACGGCGAAGGCGCCGAGCGTCATGGGCGCGTAGGTCAGGAGATAAAAGAGCAGCGCCTGGCCGCCGGTATCGCCGCCTGCGACCACGCCGATCAGCAGATAGCCCGCATGGGCGATGCTCGAGTAGGCGAGCATTCGCTTCACGCTCGTCTGCGCGATGGCGAGAAGATTTCCCGCGGTCATGGTCAGGATCGCCAGCATCCACAGGGCGGCTGCCCAATCCTCCCGGACCGGGGTCATTTGCCCGAGGAAGATGCGCGCCCAGCCGGCGAAGGCGGCGGCCTTCACCCCCACCGCCATAAAGGCGGAAACCGGCGTCGGCGCCCCCTCGTAAACATCCGGCACCCAGAAATGGAACGGCACCGCCGCGATCTTGAAGGCGAGACCGATGAGCAGCAAGAAGACCCCCGCGTGGAAAAAGAGCGGCGCCTCGAGCCCGGGCTGCGCCAGGAAGGCGCTCAAGCGGCCGAAGTGGGTCGATCCCGTCGCCCCGAAAATGAGCGCAATCCCGTAAAGGAAAAAGCCGGTGGCAAAGGCGCCGATGACGAAATATTTCATCGCCGCCTCGCTCGAGGCGCTGCGCGCCCGCCACATCCCGGTCAGGACGTAGACCGCGATCGACATGGTTTCGAGACCCAGGAAAAAGACGATGAGGTCGTTGGCCGACGCCATGAGGATCATGCCGAAGGTGCTGAAGAGAATCAGCGCATGGTACTCCCCTTCCCGGATGTCGGTTTCCTTGAGGTAGTGGAGCGAGGAGAGGAGCGCGATCGCGGCGATGCCGATAAAGAGCGCGCTGAAAAAGAGCGCGAAGGAGTCCAGGATATAGGTGTCCTGAAAGGCGCCTTCCTGGCTGCCCCTGAGGAGAAAGACCATCCAGGCGGCGATCGCCAGACCCAGGAGGCTGATCCAGCCGAGGAGTCCCTTTTCCTCCTTCTCGAGGAAAAGATCGAGGATCAGCACCGTCAGGGCGGTCAGCAGCACCTCGGCTGCGGGGAGAAGCGGCGTGAAGTTAATTTCCACGGACCGGCTGCTCCTTCCTCTCGGTCACTCCCTCCAAGAGTGGAACAGCCGCCTTCTTGCCTTCCACTCGCTGGATAACCAGCTCCGCCGCCGGCTTCATTCGATTCAAAAAAGGGCGCGGATAAATCCCCATGACGAGGATCAGGACCAGGATCGGAGACAGGATGGCGATCTCCCTCGGCCCGATGTCTTTAAGCCGCTGGTTTTCCGGCCGGGTGAGCGGACCGAACACCACGCGGCGGAACATCCAGAGCATGTAGACCGCCCCCAAGACCACCCCGGTGGCCGCCCCGGCGGTCCAGAACGGCGAGGTCTGGAACGAGCCCAACAGGATGAGGAACTCGCCGACGAAGCCGTTGAGACCGGGCAGCCCGATCGAGGAGAGCGTGACCACGAGAAAGCAGGCGGAAAAGATCGGCATCTGTTTCCACAGGCCGCCGAAGTCGTCGATCATCCGCGTGTGCCGCCTCTCGTAGATCATGCCCACGATGAGAAACAGGGCGCCGGTGGAAAGACCGTGGTTGAGCATCTGGTAGACCGCCCCCTCGATTCCCTGCAGGTTGAAGGCGAAGAGCCCGAGCACGACGAAGCCGAGATGGCTCACCGAAGAATAGGCGACGAGCTTTTTCAAGTCCGCCTGCATCATCGCCACCATCGCCCCGTAGACGATGCCGATGACCGCCAGCGCGACCATGAAAGGGGCCGCCGACAGCGCCGCCTCGGGAAAGAGCGGGATGGCGAAACGGAGGAAACCGTAGGTTCCCATCTTGAGCAGGATTGCCGCCAGGATGACCGAGCCGGCGGTGGGCGCCTCCACGTGGGCGTCGGGAAGCCAGGTATGAAACGGGAAAAGCGGCACCTTGATGGCGAAGGAAAGGGCGAAGGCCGAAAAGAGCCACATCTGCTCCGCGTAGGGCAGATTGAGGTTATAGAGCTTTAACAGATCAAAGGTGAGGAGCTGGGTCACCTCGGCGTTGCGCGTCGCGAGATAGATGATGGCGACGAGCATAAGCAGGCTTCCCGCCATCGTGTAGAGGACGAACTTGAGCGCGGCGTAAATCCGCCTCGGCCCGCCCCAGACGCCGATCAAAAAATACATCGGCACGAGCATGACCTCCCAGAACACGTAGAACAGCACGAGGTCCAGGGCGACGAAGGCGCCGAGCATGCCGGTCTCCAGAACCAGCATGAAAAAGAGATACTCCTTGACCCGGTCACGGATGGTCCAGGAGGCGAGCATGACGATCGGTCCGAGCAAGGCCGTGAGCAGGACGAGAAACAGGCTGAGCCCGTCGACGCCGACAAAGTAATCGATGCCGTACGCCGGGATCCAGGAGATGCGCTCCACGAGCTGCATTTCGCCCAGGGCCGGATCGAAGCGCCGGAGGATCCACAGCGACCACAGGAAAGTCAACAACGCGGAACCCAGCGCCACGACGAAAAGCTCCGAGGTCATCCGGCGCGGGATGAAAAGCAGCCCGAGGGCTCCCAGAGCGGGAAGAAAGACAAGCAGGCTTAGGTCTCCGACAAAGAGTTCCATCGCGGCTCTCACCGGTACAGGTAATATCCAAAGAGCGCCAGAGTCCCGGCCAAAAAACCCAAAAGATAGTGCTGCACATTGCCGGTCTGAAGCTCGCGCCAGAAAAAACTGCTCCCCCGGACCCTGTCGGCCACCCCGTTGACGACGGCGTCGATCACCTTGAGGTCGAAGACTCCCGCCAGCCAGCCGGAAAGGGAGGTAAGCGGGAGAACCGCCACGAGGTCGTAGAGCTCGTCGACGTAGTACTTATGAAAGAGACAGCGATACAGCCCCCCGCCGCCCCAGGAGGAGAGACGCTCGGGCAGCCGGGCGCCGCGGAAGTAGGAGAGATAGGCGAGATAAAACCCGCCGCCGGCCACGGCCAATCTCTGCCGCGCCGAAGAGCGGCTCCAGCCAGTGGTTCCAGGCGCTCCCCCACATGAAATCCGGGCTGCCGAGCCAGCCGGCGAAGATCGACCCTCCAGCCAGCAGAACTAACGGCACCGTCATGAGCGCCGGGGATTCATGGATGTGGGTCTTGACCTCAGCCGCGACGCGGCACTCCCCGTGGAAGACCAGAAAGAGCTGGCGGAACATGTAGAAGGCGGTAAGACCCGCCGTGATCCATGCCGCAAGCCAGAGCCACACGGAGCCGTGCGGGCCGGCATAGGCCTGCCAGAGAATCTGATCCTTGGAGAAGAAACCCGCAGTC
>JACPDC010000129.1 GCA_016184235.1 Deltaproteobacteria bacterium
TATTTTCTCCTTCATCGCCATGTATTACCTCCAGCTCACCTCCAACATCATGTCCCTGGGCGGCATCGCGATCGCCATCGGCGCCATGGTGGACGCGGCCATCGTCATGGTCGAGAACGCGCACAAACGGCTGGAGCGGTGGGAGGCCGAGGGAGGCAAAGGAAGCCGGCACCAGGTGATCATCGAGGCCGCAAAGGAGGTGGGAAAGCCGCTCTTTTATTCCCTGCTCATCATCACAGTCTCTTTCCTGCCGGTCTTCACGCTTGAGGCTCAGGAGGGAAGGCTCTTCAAGCCGCTCGCCTTCACCAAGACCTTCGCGATGTTTTTCGCCTCCTTCCTCTCCATAACCCTGGCTCCCGTGCTTATGGTCCTCCTGATCCGCGGCCGCATCCATCCCGAGGCCAGGAATCCGGTGAACCGTTTTCTGATCGCGCTTTACCTCCCGGTGGTCGAGTGGGTGCTGCGATTCAAGAAAAGCACCATCGTCCTCGCGGTAGGCGCGATGATCCTCACGCTTCCCGCCTTCCAGCGGCTGGGCTCCGAATTCATGCCGCCGCTGAACGAAGGGATCCTATTCTACATGCCGACGACGCTGCCGGGAATTTCGGTGACCCAGGCGGCAAGGCTGCTGCAGATACAGGACAGGATCTTAAAGAGCTTTCCCGAGGTCGACTGGGTCTTCGGCAAGGCAGGCAGGGCGGAAACCTCGACGGATCCGGCGCCATTCAGCATGGGGGAGACGACGGTGGTGCTCAAGCCCGAGTCGCAATGGCGGCAGCTTCCGGCAGACCGCTCCGGATGGCCGGCGCCGCTGAGACCGATCGGCGATCTCCTGCTCGGAAAAAGCCGTCCTATCACCTGGGAGGAGCTCGTGGCCGAGATGGACAAGGCGCTGCGTCTTCCCGGCGTGGCCAACGCCTGGACCATGCCGATCAAGAACCGCATCGACATGCTTTCCACCGGCATCCGCACGCCGGTGGGCATCAAGATCTTCGGCCCGGATCTGCAAAAAATCGAGGAGATCGGCAAGCACCTGGAGATGGTGCTCCAAACCGTCCCGGGGACGCGCACGGTCTACGCCGAGCGGGTGACCGGCGGCTACTACCTCGCTCGGCGATGTCGAGATGATGATCGAGACCGCCATCGGCGGGGAGAGCATCACTACGACTGTTGAAGGCAGAGAACGCTATCCGGTCAGCGTGCGCTACGCGAGGGAATTGCGGGACGATGTAGACCAGCTCAACCGGGTGCTGGTCCCGACCATGAACGGCGCGCAAATCCCCCTGGGACAGCTGGCGGACATTCGCCTCACGACCGGCCCTTCCATGATCCGGGACGAGGACGCCCAGCTCTCGGGCTATGTCTACGTGGATATGGTGGGACGGGACATCGGCGGATACGTCGAAGAGGCGAAGAGAAAAGTCGCCGCGCAGGTTCAGGTCCCCACCGGTTATACGCTCTCCTGGAGCGGCCAATACGAGTACATGGAGCGGGCCAAGGAGCGGCTCGCCTATGTCGTTCCCCTTACCCTGTTGATTATCTTCGTGCTGCTCTACATGAACTTCCAATCCGTGGCGAAGAGCTTCATCGTCCTCCTCTCCGTCCCCTTCTCCATGGTCGGCGCGGTCTGGCTGCTCTACTTCCTCGGCTACAACTTGAGCGTGGCGGTCTGGGTGGGAATCATCGCTCTGGCGGGCGTGGCCGCGGAAACCGGCGTCGTCATGATCGTCTATCTGGACGAGGTCTATGAGAGAAGGCTGCGCGAGGGTCTCATGTCCAGCACAGGAGACCTCTATCAGGCGATCATTGAAGGGGCGGCGCAGCGCGTCCGGCCGAAGATGATGACCGTCACGGCGATCATGGCGGGTCTGCTCCCGATCATGTGGTCGCACGGAAGCGGCGCCGACGTGATGAAGCGGATCGCCGCGCCGATGATCGGCGGCATGGTGACGTCTACTGTTTTGACCCTGGCGGTCATTCCGGCCATCTACGCCCTGTGGAGGGCCTGGGGAATGAAGCACTCGGCGAGAGGCAGCGGTCTCGCTGGTGGTAGGTCTGAGCGCTGGACTTTGAAGTGAGCTTTATTCTTACGGAGGCTCGTATGAAGATGATATGGGCAGTCGTGCGCTGGGATCGGGTGGATGGCATCGTGCAATCCCTCAAGGCCACCGGGGTCGGCGGCTGCACTGTCAGCCGCTGTAGAGGCTATGGCAAGGAGTGGCACCCTTATGAACCAGCGATTCACGGGGGGCACGAGCGGCTCGAGATCGTGGTCGAAGATGAACAGGTTAACGCCGTCATCGACAAGATTGTTCGGCAGGCCAAGACCTCATTAGTCGGGGATGGCCTTATCGGGGTTCTCGATTTGGAAAGGATAATCGAGATTAAGAATCATATCCCAAGACCATCTTGACGAAATCAAAGGAGCGGCTCCGGCGTTTAGTGATGGCGAGTTGGAGTCCGGTAAAAACTGTGAGAGGTGCGGATCCGTGACACACAGCGAAAAACAAAGGGTTGTGAAAATTTATTTCCATCTCGCTCTCATAATATGGCTATGGTTGCCCGGATGGGTAGAGGCGCAGATGGGTCCCGGTCGAAGTCCGATCGCGCAGACCCAGGAAATGGGCGAATGGACCATGGAGCATCCGGTCGTCACCCCGCCGTTTTACCATGAACGGACTTTCCACGTGGTATCGGGATTGGTTGCGGCTGCGGTCGTTGTTCTTGTCTATCGTATCGTCCGGAGACGCCGGCAGAGAAACAACTGCCCGGTAGATTTTGTCAACGAGGCTGTTCTGGTGGTGGACCTTGTCGATTCCACTTATCTTGCCACGCATTACGGCGACGGCATGGCCATGCGGGCAAAGAACGTTCTGAAAGATCGGATACTTCAAAGGGCCGACGCCCGTGGGCTCTCTTTTGTCGAGAATATCGGCGATGGCTATTTTATGACTTTTCCCTCCGTTGAGGCCGCCGTCGATATTGCCGCCGAATTGGTCCGGGACTTAAAGAACCACCCCGAGGAGCTCGCTTCGGAGCTGCCCCTTGATGTCCGGGTCGGCATAAGCTATGGCGAGATCCTCGTCGACCCACGGGGAGGACGCCATGGAACAGCGATCAACAAAGCCTTCCGTCTGGAGGGCCTTTCCGCTGAAAGCTTTACGAGGGTAGAGGGTGAGGAGGGGCCGAAGGAGATCGCTGACCGCAATCGAATCTTCCTGGACGAAGAGGCGGTGCGGGAATTGAACCCTTCAGCGGTTCCTTTGCGCTCCGTGGGCTTTTGCGCCCTCAAGGGCTTTTCCGGCTTGCACCGCGTCTTTGAGGTGCTCCCTTAAGGTGGGTACGGCCAATTCATACGAAGGAGGTGCAAAAATGGCGAAGGACCCGGTCTGCGGCATGGAAGTAGACGAGAAAAAGGCAGCTGCAACCCTGGTGTATAAAGACCAGACCTTTTGTTTCTGCACCGAAGCCTGCAAACGCGCATTCGAGAAGGACCCGCAAAAGTATAGCGCTTAATCGGTATCAGCGCTTGCGCTTTGTAGGTTTCGTAAAACCTGCTGAAAAGCATTTTTCCCAAACCTGCGACTTTTTCCTGGTTTCCTCTCATACCTGAGAAGTAAAGAATCCAAGATAAGCCGTCCTATCTGGACAAGTCGCTGGTGTTTCTACGGTTTTTCCTTTGCATTGTATTGGCATGATTTTGGCATTACTTCGTAATCAGAAATATTCGGTTTACGAATGAAACCAAAAAAACTGAGCGATAAGTTGAACCTGTTCGATCAGTACCTCCATGCGCTGGTCAAGCGTTTTTACCTCAGACCCACTCTGGATGGTGCCGGTCAGGAACTCAGCGCCAGTGAGTTGTTCGCCTGTCGGACTTTGGGGAGGAAGGGGACATGCACGATGACGGAGTTGGCCAAGGAATGCAACTTGGTCATGAGCAGCACGACGGGCGTCGTGGACCGGCTGGTTGACAGGGGATACGTGAAGCGGACTCGAAATGACGAAGAGGACCGAAGGAAGGTTTTTGTGGAGCTCGACCGAAAAGGGGAAAAGATCTACCAGGAGCTCCTGGAGTCGGAGATGGAGACGATCATTACGGTGATGGACGCGCTCAAGCCGGCGGAGCAAGATGCCTTGCTTCATGCGCTGGGCAAGGCCGTGGGCGCGTGGGAAAAGTGACTCTTGCGCCCAGATACTCTGAATAATTGATATTTTGGCAAGGGAACTAACTGCGTAGGGGGTGCAAAATGGCTGAGTTTTTAGCTAACAACTGGTTTTGGGTGGTTCTGGTTCTTCTTTTTGTCGGTATGCACAGCTTCGGCGGGGGCTGCTGTGGCGTGGGGCGTCGCCAGCGCAAGAAGAACGTGGAGGCGGATGACCCGGAGGACGGGAGAAAGAGCTGCCACTGAGGTAGGGCTATACCTGACGGAGTCGTACTCGAGCTGTCGCATGGGGTACCACGGCGTCAATGAGCGCCTGGCCTGCAAACGAAAAGAAAGGGGGTAAGGAACCATGAACGGCAAAGTAAGCCGGAGGCATTTTTTGGACTGGTTCCTGAATACCACCGCAGGAACGTTTTTCCTGTCCGTATTTTATCCAGTGGCCCGCTACTTGGTTCCCCCAAAACTGGAAGAGTCCGCGGCAAGGACCGTCACTCTTCCTCTGAAGCCACAAGAAGTGAAGCCCAATTCGGGACAGATCTTTAAGTTTGGGAGCCAACCGGG
Source organism: Deltaproteobacteria bacterium (assembly GCA_016184235.1). Taxonomy (GTDB): domain Bacteria; phylum Desulfobacterota; class Binatia; order UBA9968; family UBA9968; genus UBA9968. The sequence goes on from JACPDC010000129.1 coordinate 4,728, forward strand.
GATCTTGGTGCGAACTCAAGAAGGAGATCTAAGGGCCTTTACCGCCATCTGCACACATCTTGCCTGCACCGTGCAATACCGGCCGGATCTCGGCCATATCTGGTGCGCCTGCCACAATGGCCATTACGACCTGACCGGCAAGAACATCGCGGGGCCGCCCCCGAGGCCATTGGAACCATACACGGTTAACGCGCGTGGAGACACCATCGTGGTGAGTAAGGCCGCATGATATCGGGAAAAAGGAGGAATGAATCATGGCAAAAGATCCAGTTTGCGGCATGGAAGTCGATGAGAAGCGGGCTGCAGCCACTTCCACATACAAGGAGAACACCTACTATTTCTGCGCCAAGGGCTGCAAAATCGCTTTCGACAAGGAGCCGGAAAAGTACCTGAACCCTGGTAAGGGCCGCTCCTGCTGCGGTTAACAAGCGGCGAAGGACCAAAGTGGACGCCGGGTAAGAAGTTAGTAAGGAGAAGAGGAAATGGGTGAACAGAAAAAAAACAACATAACCCTGAAAGTCGGCGGCATGAGCTGCGCCTCGTGCGTGGCACACATCGAAGAGGCTCTGAAGGACCTGAAAGGGGTCTCAAGGGCCCAGGTCAACTTGGCCGCTCAAAAGACCTATGTGGAATACGATCCAGCTCAAGTTGATCTCGGGTCGATAGCCGCGGCCGTTCACGATGCGGGCTACGAAGTGATCCCCGACGAGCTGGTGCTCCAGATCCCCGGAATGCGCAGCGCCCACTGTGAAGGCGTGGTCAAGCAGGGTGTGGAAAATCTGCTGGGCGTAGCAAGGGTGGAGGTCAACTCCAATACGGGAATCGCGGCCGTCTCGTACCACGGAGGAATCGTTTCATCTGCGGAAATCAAACAAGCGATCAGAGATCTAGGGTATGAAGTGTCGGAAAAGCTTGAAGGTCAGGAGGCCCTGGATCAGGAGCGGGAGGCGCGCCGGCGGGAGATCCGCCGCCAGGGGTTCTGGATGCTGTTCTCCTGGCCTTTGGCATTCGTCATCATGCTTGGGACCTTCAGGGACTATTGG